>NZ_BBOC01000021.1:0-65636 GCF_001485335.1 Type-D symbiont of Plautia stali
AGTTTGGTAAAGCCATCCACATCAAAACCAAACGCGGCGTGATAAAACCGCGTACGCCGAACCAGGCGCAGTATGTGGCGAATATCCTCGACCATGACATTACTTTTGGTGTCGGCCCAGCGGGTACCGGTAAAACTTATCTCGCCGTTGCGGCGGCCGTCGATGCGCTGGAGCGCCAGGAAATTCGTCGCATTTTGCTGACGCGCCCTGCCGTTGAAGCAGGTGAGAAGCTTGGCTTCCTGCCGGGCGATCTCAGCCAGAAGGTCGATCCCTACTTACGTCCGCTGTACGATGCCCTGTTCGAAATGCTCGGCTTTGAGCGCGTTGAAAAATTGATGGAGCGCAACGTGATTGAAGTGGCACCGCTGGCCTACATGCGCGGTCGTACGCTCAATGATGCGTTTGTGATTCTGGATGAAAGCCAGAACACTACTATCGAACAGATGAAGATGTTCCTGACGCGTATCGGCTTTAACTCTAAAGCGGTGATTACTGGTGACGTGACGCAGATTGACTTACCGCGCAGCACCAAATCGGGTCTGCGCCACGCTATTGAAGTGTTGGCGGAAGTCGAAGAGATCAGCTTTAACTTTTTCCACAGTGAAGACGTGGTTCGTCATCCGGTTGTCGCACGTATCGTTAATGCTTATGAAGCGTGGGAAGAAGCCGATCAGAAACGTCGAGATAAACTGGCTGAAGAGCGCAAGCGTGAAGCGCTGGCGGCTCAGCTAGCGACCCACCCCAGCCCGCAGGAGAATTCATGAGCGCGGTGATTTTAGATTTACAGTTGGCCTGTGCCGATGAAAACGGCCTGCCAGCCGAAGCCGCCTTTCAACGTTGGCTGGAAGCGGCGGTCACGCCTTTTCAGCCGGAAAGCGAAGTGACGATTCGCCTGGTTGACGAAGCAGAGAGCCATGAGCTTAATCTGACTTATCGTGGCAAAGATAAGCCGACAAACGTGCTCTCATTTCCTTTTGAAGCCCCACCGGGAATTGAGTTACCCCTGCTGGGCGATCTGATTATTTGTCGTCAGGTGGTTGAGCAAGAAGCGGAAGAACAAGGCAAAACCCTGGAAGCCCATTGGGCGCATATGGTGGTACACGGCACGCTGCATTTGCTGGGGTACGACCATATAGAAGACGATGAAGCCGAAGAAATGGAGGCACTGGAGACCGAGATAATGCTTGCTCTTGGTTATCCTGATCCGTACATTTCGGAGAAAGAAGACGCCTGAAACTCTGTTTCAGGCTATTGCGCTGCTGGCGATGACGCCGGCAGTTCCTTTCCCTCATTAGAGAGAACGAAATAAAAACGCCATGAGCGACGACCATTCTCAAAACAGCGACGCACCCAGTAGTAAAAAGGGATTTTTCTCCCTGCTAATCAACCAACTGTTTCACGGTGAACCTAAAAACCGTGATGAACTGCTGGGGCTGATCCGCGATTCTGAGCAAAAAGAGCTGATTGACCAGGACACCCGCGACATGCTTGAAGGGGTGTTGGATATCGCTGAACAGCGCGTGCGTGACATCATGATCCCGCGCTCACAGATGATTACCCTCAAACGCAACCAAAGCCTGGAAGAGTGCCTGGCGGTCATTATTGACTCTGCCCACTCGCGCTTCCCGGTGATCAGCGAAGACAAAGACCACGTCGAAGGCATTCTGATGGCCAAAGACCTGCTGCCGTTTATGAGTAGCGCGTCTGAACCTTTCAGCATTGAAAAAGTACTGCGCCCTGCTGTTGTGGTGCCTGAAAGCAAGCGTGTTGACCGCATGCTCAAAGAGTTCCGCTCCCAGCGTTATCATATGGCGATTGTCATTGATGAATTTGGCGGCGTTTCTGGACTAGTCACCATTGAAGACATCCTCGAACTGATCGTTGGCGAGATCGAAGATGAATATGACGATGAAGAAGATCGTGATATCCGTCAGCTTAACCGCCACACCTACACGGTGCGTGCGCTTGCGCCGATTGAAGAATTCAATGAAATTTTTGGTACCAGCTTCAGCGATGACGAAGTGGATACCATTGGCGGTCTGGTGATGCAGGGATTCGGCCACCTTCCCGCGCGTGGTGAGAGCATCGACATTGATGGTTACCAATTCAAAGTCGTGATGGCTGACAGCCGCCGTATCATCCAGGTGCATGTGAAAATTCCGGAAGACTCTCCGCAACCGCAACTGGAAGACGAATAATTTTATGGCTTTAGCCTCTTTATACTCGCAGCAGCGGGTACGCCTGCTGCTGGCGTTAATTACGGGTGCCGTTGGCACCCTTTCCTTTTCCCCCTACGATTTCTGGCCCGCCGCGCTCATCTCCCTGGCAGGTTTACAACTGCTGTTGCTGGAGCGCCGCAGCCCGCAGGCCGCGGCGATAGGTTTCGTCTGGGGCTTTGGCCTGTTTGGCAGTGGCATTAACTGGGTTTACGTCAGCATCGCCACCTTTGGTGGTATGCCCGGTCCGGTGAATGTCTTCCTGGTGATTCTGCTGGCCGCCTACCTGGCGATCTACCCGATGCTGTTTGCTGCAGTGCTCAATCGCTTGTGGCCACGCGCCACATTGTGGCGTCTGGCACTGGCGGCTCCGGCCCTCTGGCAGATCAGCGAATTCCTGCGCGGCTGGATCCTGACCGGTTTCCCGTGGCTGCAATTCGGCTACAGCCAGATTGATGGCCCGCTGAAAGGCCTTGCACCGCTGGCAGGCGTCGAAACCATTACTTTCCTGCTGATGGTGATCGCCGGCCTGTTGGTGCATGCATTCCATCATCGCACAGTAAAAAGCCTGATCGCCGCAGCCGTGTTGTTGCTGCTGCCCTGGCCGCTACGGATGCTGCAATGGTATCAGCCACTGCCGGAACGCAGCGTGGATGTCGCCATGGTGCAAGGCAACATTCCACAGTCCATGAAGTGGGACCCACAACAGCTGCTCAATACGCTGCGCGTTTACACCTCCTACAGCCAGCCCTACATGGGCAAAGCGCCGATCATTATCTGGCCAGAGTCTGCGATAACCGATCTGGAGAGCAATCAGCAGCCGTTCCTGAAGGCGCTGGATGCTGAGCTGCGCGCGCGCGGAAGTTCGCTGATTACCGGCATTGTTGATTCACGCGTTGAAGGCGATAACCGCTACCACGATTACAACTCGGTGATTGTGTTAGGGGGAGAACAGCCTTACAGCTATCAGAGCCAGAATCGCTACCAGAAAAACCATCTGGTCCCGTTCGGGGAGTTTGTTCCGCTGGAAGACTTGCTGCGGCCGCTGGCGCCGTTCTTTGATCTGCCCATGTCATCATTCAGTCGTGGAGCTTATATCCAGCCGCAATTGAAAGTGTCGGGTTACAACCTGACCAGCGCCATCTGCTATGAGATTGTGCTCGGTGAGCAAGTGCGCGCTAACTTCCGCCCGGACACCAACTTCCTGCTTACGGTGTCCAATGATGCCTGGTTTGGTCACTCTATCGGCCCGTGGCAGCACTTCCAGATGGCGCGCATGCGTGCACTGGAGTTGGGTCGTCCGCTGCTGCGCTCCACCAACAATGGCGTGACCGCCGTGGTGAATGCCAACGGTGAAATCGAGAAAGAGATTCCGCAGTTCACCCGTGACGTGCTGGAAGCCAAAGTGACACCAACCACCGGTGAAACTCCTTATGCGAAAGCCGGTATCTGGCCGGTGTGGATTCTGACGCTAATCGGCATGGTGTTGGCGATTATACGCCGTCGTCATTGATACCTGGCTCACAATATCTCCAGGCGAAGTGATCACTTCGCCTTTTTTTTGCGCTGTTTTCCGCTCCCATCCGCTACGCTTTACCAGATTCTCTGCTGGCATTTTTCTTTTTTCATCGTGCTGGCACGATCATTGCTATTTATTTCAGTGATTTTCCAGACATCAGCGTTTTGTCAGCGTATTGCCATCTTTTCGCACTACTATCTGGCACTGACACGCACCGTAAGGGCGCACAGGTGTTTTATTGCCTCTTAATGGTGCGGAGCGGCTCGCAAAAAACAAACTTTTTTGTTTCATTGCGTTAACAATTCGCTATGTTAATCACTATCCTGCGTGCAGTTGCGCTAAGGGATAACTAAAAAAGCAGCACGAAATACACACAACATCACAATCTGCGCAGTTTATGTTCTGCGCAACATCCATTCAAAGGAGTAGGAACATGCAGACACGCAAAGTGGCATTATCTCTTCTGCTGTTGGGAGCAGCAGCGGGAGCGGCCCAGGCGGAAGATCTCACCGGCACCCTGAAAAAAATTAATGATAGCGGCGTGATCGTCGTTGGGCATCGTGAGTCATCAGTTCCCTTTTCTTACTACGACAACCAGCAAAAAGTGGTTGGTTATTCACAAGATTACTCAAACGCTATCGTAGCGGCGATCAAAGCCAAGCTGAACAAACCTGATCTGCAAGTTAAAATGCTGCCGATCACTTCACAAAACCGTATCCCTCTGTTGCAGAACGGGACTTACGATTTTGAGTGTGGTTCTACCACCAACAACCTTGAGCGTCAGCAGCAAGCCGCATTCTCTGACACCGTGTTCATCATCGGTACACGCCTGCTGGTGAAAAAAGGTGGCGACATCAAAGATTTCGCTGACCTGAAAGGGAAAACCGTTGTGGTGACCTCAGGTACCACCTCTGAAGTTCTGCTGCACAAGCTGAACGATGAGAAGAAAATGGACATGCGCATCATCAGCGCGAAGGACCATGGCGATTCTTTCCGTACGCTGGAAACCGGTCGTGCCGTGGCCTTCATGATGGATGATGCACTGCTGGCGGGTGAACGTGCGAAAGCCAAAAAACCTGATGACTGGCAGATTACCGGCACACCTCAGTCGAAAGAAGCCTACGGCTGTATGCTGCGTAAAGAAGATCCACAGTTCAAACAGCTGATGGATGACACCATCGCAAAAGCGCAGACCTCGGGTGAAGCGGCGAAATGGTTCGATACCTGGTTCAAACAGCCAATTCCACCGAAAAACCTGAACATGAACTTTGAACTGTCATCTGATATGCAGGCACTGTTCAAAGCGCCAAACGACAAAGCACTCTAATTAACAATGAAAACAAGGGCAGTTCCGCTGCCCTCTCGATTGCTGAACACGCGGTGCGGACAGACAGACTGCAACAGGTCGTTCCCCTGAAGCAGGACGTAAGACACCGCTCAACAATCTTATGGGTAGCCTGGCTACCCTTTTTTTACCGGAGCTCGTTATGGGTATCGATTGGAACTGGGGCATATTTTTACAACAGGCCCCGTTCGGCAATACGACTTACCTCGGCTGGCTGTGGTCCGGATTTCAGGTAACCGTTGCGGTTTCCTGCTGTGCCTGGATTATCGCCTTCCTGGTAGGTTCCTTCTTTGGCATTCTGCGTACCGTGCCCAATCGTCTACTGTCGACGATCGGTACCTGCTACGTGGAACTGTTTCGTAATATCCCGCTGATCGTCCAGTTCTTCTTCTGGTATCTGGTCGCGCCTGAACTGGTCGGTGAGAAGCTGGGGATGTGGTTTAAAGCGGAGCTGGATCCGAACGTTCAGTTCTTTGTCTCATCGACAATTTGTCTGGGCTTGTTCACCGCCGCGCGCGTATGTGAACAGGTGCGTGCCGCTATCCAGTCACTGCCGCGTGGCCAGAAAAACGCCGGTCTGGCGATGGGCCTGACGCTGCCACAAACCTATCGCTACGTGCTGTTACCCAATGCGTATCGCGTGATTGTGCCGCCGATGACGTCTGAAATGTTGAACCTGGTAAAGAACTCGGCGATTGCTTCGACCATTGGTCTGGTCGATATGGCAGCGCAAGCGGGTAAACTGCTCGACTACTCCGCCCATGCTTACGAATCCTTCACCGCTATCACCCTGGCTTACGTCGGCATCAACCTGATTATCATGCTGATCATGAGTCTGGTAGAACGCAAAATTCGCCTGCCTGGCAATCTGGGAGGCAAATAAATGTACGATTTTGACTGGAGTTCCATTCCGCCAAGCCTGCCCTATTTATGGAATGGCTTGATCATTACCTTCAAAATTACCGCGGTGGCGGTGGTATTCGGCATTATCTGGGGCACCATTCTGGCGGTGATGCGCTTGTCACCGTTTGCCCCGATCCGTTGGTTTGCCAAGCTATACGTCAACCTGTTCCGCTCGGTGCCGTTGGTGATGGTGCTGCTGTGGTTCTATCTGGTGGTACCGGCTTTGCTGCAACAAGTGCTGGGGCTATCACCAAAAACCGATATCCGTCTGATTTCCGCCATGGTGGCATTTGCGCTGTTTGAAGCGGCCTATTATTCGGAAATTATTCGTGCGGGTATCCAGAGCATTTCACGCGGTCAGTCAAATGCTGCGCTGGCACTGGGTATGACGCACTGGCAATCGATGCAGCTGATTATCCTGCCACAAGCCTTCCGTGCCATGGTGCCGCTGCTACTGACGCAAGGCATTGTGCTGTTCCAGGATACCTCGCTGGTGTATGTCTTAAGCCTGGCTGACTTCTTCCGTACCGCCTCCACCATTGGTGAGCGTGACGGTACCCAGGTTGAAATGGTTCTGTTTGCCGGTCTGGTCTACTTTGTGATCAGCCTGAGCGCTTCGCTGTTGGTTAGCTATCTGAAAAGAAAAAGGACGGTTTAAATGATTAGCCTGAAAAACGTTTCTAAGTGGTATGGTCACTTTCAGGTTCTGACCGACTGCTCCACCGAAGTAAAAAAGGTGAAGTGGTGGTGGTCTGCGGACCGTCCGGTTCGGGGAAATCAACGCTGATTAAAACCGTTAACGGTCTGGAGCCGGTTCAGCAAGGCAGCATTCAGGTCAACGGTACCGAAGTGAACAACAAGAAGACCAACCTCGCACAGCTGCGCAGCAAAGTGGGTATGGTGTTCCAGCACTTCGAACTGTTCCCGCATCTCAGCATTGTCGACAACCTGGTGCTGGCGCAGGTAAAAGTCCTGAAGCGTGATAAAGCTGCCGCCCGTGAAAAGGGTCTAAAGCTGTTGACGCGCGTCGGTCTGGCGGCACATGCGGATAAATTCCCTGGACAGCTTTCGGGTGGACAGCAACAGCGTGTGGCGATTGCCCGTGCGCTGTGCATGGACCCGATTGCGATGCTGTTCGATGAACCAACTTCAGCGCTGGATCCCGAAATGATCAACGAAGTGCTGGACGTAATGGTCGAGTTGGCCAACGAAGGCATGACCATGATGGTGGTGACGCATGAGATGGGCTTCGCACGTAAAGTGGCAAATCGCGTGATCTTTATGGATGAAGGGAAGATTGTCGAAGACACTAACAAAGATGACTTCTTCAACAATCCGCAATCTGACCGTGCAAAAGACTTCCTCGCGAAGATTCTGCATTAATTTGTTAGCGCAATAAATTGCGCCGCTACGGGATCTGCACACCGCTAGCGGCGCGGCTTTATGCAGGTGCGTATGAATGCGCACCCTACGTAAAACGCGCCAATGCATTGTAGGGTCGCCATTTATGGCGACCGTCAGGCGCTAAATCGACAAGCACATCGCGATTCATCGCGCTTTTGACATCCCATCAAGGCTCAAACGGCTGACGCTGGAAATGGTCGTGCCCACACTCCGGACAGCGCGTTAAGCTTTCAGGCGTGTAAATAGCTCGGGTAAAACCGCACTTCTCACACACCAGATTCCCTAAGCCCACCACTTCACCGCTCTGATAGACGCCGTGATGTCGCAGATCCTGAAACACCTCGCGCCACTCCAGCTGGCTTTTGTCTGTGATATCCGCCAGCTCCTTCCACACGCTCTCACGGATCACGCGCATAAATACGGAATCCCCCAACACATCAGAAGACTCCTGATAGCTCAGAGCAAACTCATGCAAATCGCGTCTGACGGCCCGCATCACTTCATTCACCTCTGAAGTCGTCAGCGTTTTTTTCGCCAGCAAATCCTGCCGCGCTTCTGCTACCAGCGCATCGACATCACGCTCGCCGCGCTCCAGCCGCTGGGTTAACGCCGCTATCGTTGCTCGATACTCCTGCGCCACGTTATTCATTTTGTTCTCCTTTCCGCGGGAATCGCTGCCTTTAAGTTTAGCTGTTCTGTCATATTTGCCGTGCTATCCGCCAGGGAAATCATAAAAGGGTGAAAGCGGCGGCGCATTAAGCAGAAATCCTGCCTGCAGGGGCGTGAAATGTTGTTGAGGGCCAGCCTTATGGGTATGCTATGCGGATCTAAAAGTATGCGAACCCACCATACAGGGTTAACGATTTTCACAAAGGACCACAGGCAGCCATGCAAGAGCAATACCGCCCGGAAGAGATAGAATCCCGCGTACAACAGCACTGGGATGAAAACGAAACCTTTAAAGTGACCGAGCAGGAAGGCAAAGAGAAGTATTACTGCCTTTCAATGCTGCCCTATCCTTCTGGCCGCCTACACATGGGCCACGTGCGTAACTACACCATTGGCGATGTAATCGCACGTTACCAGCGTATGCTCGGTAAAAACGTCCTGCAGCCGATTGGCTGGGATGCGTTCGGTTTGCCAGCAGAAGGTGCCGCGGTAAAAAATAACACCGCCCCGCCCCCTGGACATACGACAACATCGAATACATGAAGAACCAGCTGAAACTGCTGGGCTTTGGTTATGACTGGAGCCGCGAATTAGCGACCTGCCAGCCAGAGTACTATCGCTGGGAACAGTGGTTCTTCACCAAGCTGTATGAAAAAGGCATGGTCTACAAGAAGACCTCTGCGGTGAACTGGTGCCCGAACGACCAAACCGTGCTGGCCAACGAACAGGTTATCGACGGCTGCTGCTGGCGCTGTGATACCAAAGTGGAACGCAAAGAGATCCCACAATGGTTCGTGAAAATCACCGCCTATGCTGAAGAACTGTTGAACGATCTGGATAAGCTGGAAGACTGGCCTGAACAGGTCAAAACCATGCAGCGTAACTGGATTGGCCGTTCTGAAGGCGTTGAGATCACCTTTGATGTGGCTTACAGCGAAGAGAAACTGACGGTTTACACCACCCGTCCAGATACCTTCCTGGGTGCCACTTACGTTGCCGTCGCAGCGGGTCACCCACTGGCGCGTCAGGCAGCAGCCAGCAATCCTGCGCTGAGTGACTTTATCGCCGAATGCAGCACCACTAAAGTCGCGGAAGCTGATATGGCGACGATGGAGAAGAAAGGCATGGCCACGGGCCTGTTTGCTATCCATCCGCTGACCGGTGAAGAGATCCCTGTTTGGGTGGCTAACTTTGTGCTGATGGAATACGGCACCGGTGCGGTGATGGCCGTGCCAGGCCACGACCAGCGTGACTGGGAGTTTGCCACCAAGTACAACCTGAACATCAAGCCGGTTATCCTCAACCTTGACGGTTCAGAGCCCGATATCAGCGAAGCCGCAATGACTGAAAAAGGCACGCTGTTTAACTCTGGCGAGTACAACGGTCTGGACCATCAGGCGGGCTTCAACGCCATCGCTGATGCGCTGGCCGCTAAAGGTGTGGGCGTACGTAAAGTTAACTATCGCCTGCGCGACTGGGGTGTTTCCCGTCAGCGTTACTGGGGCGCGCCAATTCCAATGGTGACACTGGAAGATGGCACGGTCATCCCGACGCCAGAAGACCAGTTGCCGGTTATTCTGCCAGAAGACGTGGTGATGGACGGTATTACCAGTCCTATTAAAGCTGATCCTGAGTGGGCGAAAACCACCGTGAACGGACAGCCTGCGCTGCGTGAGACCGATACCTTTGACACCTTCATGGAGTCATCCTGGTATTACGCCCGTTACACCTGTGCCAACTATAACGAAGGCATGCTGGACCCGGCTGCGGCCAACTACTGGCTGCCGGTCGATCAGTATGTGGGTGGTATCGAACACGCCATCATGCACCTGATGTATTTCCGCTTTTATCACAAGCTGCTGCGTGACGCCGGCCTGGTCAATTCTGATGAGCCCGCTAAACGCCTGCTGTGTCAGGGCATGGTATTGGCCGATGCGTTCTACTACACCGGCGCTAACGGTGAACGTAACTGGGTGTCTCCGGTTGATGTGACGGTAGAGCGTGACGAGAAAGGTCGTATCGTTAAAGCTGTCGACAATGCAGGCCGCGAAGTGGTGTATGCGGGCATGAGCAAAATGTCGAAGTCGAAAAACAACGGCATCGATCCACAGCTGATGGTTGAGCGTTACGGCGCGGATACCGTGCGTCTGTTCATGATGTTTGCTTCGCCAGCAGAAATGACGCTGGAATGGCAGGAGTCCGGTGTGGAAGGGGCTAACCGCTTCCTGAAGCGCGTCTGGAAACTGGCTTACGAGCACATTGCGAAAGGGGCCACCGTGGCGCTGGACGTGAACACGCTGAACGACGATCAGAAAGCACTGCGTCGCGACCTGCACAAAACCATCGCGAAAGTGGCGGATGATGTTGGCCGTCGTCAGACCTTCAACACCGCTATCGCAGCCATTATGGAGCTGATGAACAAGCTGATTCGTGCACCACAGGAGAGCGAGCAAGATCGTGCCCTGCTGCAGGAAGCCCTGGTGGCGGTTGTTCGTCTGCTGTATCCGTTCACCCCGCACGCCAGCTATGTTCTGTGGCAGGCTCTGGGGGGTGAAGGCAGCATTGATGAAGCCAGCTGGCCGGTTGCGGATGAAGCCGCAATGGTCGAAGATTCACTGCTGGTGGTTGTACAGGTGAATGGCAAAGTGCGCGGCAAAATCACCGTTGCGCCCGATGCTACGCAGGAGCAAGTTCAGGCGCGTGCTGCGCAGGAGCATCTGGTGGCGAAATATCTGGATGGCGTCACCCTTCGTAAAGTGATTTATGTCCCTGGCAAACTGCTTAACCTGGTCGTAGGTTAAGTTCAGGAGGAACTGTGCGACAACTGATTATCAGGCTGTTTGTCCTGCTGGCGGTGATGATCACCGCTGGATGTGGTTTTCACCCGCGCGGCACCACCATGGTGCCAACTGAGATGAAAACGCTGATCGTCCAGAGCGGCGACCCTTATGGTCCGCTGGCACGTACCGTGCGCCAGCAGCTGCGTATCAATGATGTGACCATCGTTGAAGACAGCAAAAAGGCGAGTGCGAAGTACCCTACTCTGCGCCTGGGCGCAGAAATGCAGGGGCGTGATACTGCATCGGTGTTTATCAGCGGCACCACCGCTGAATATTCCCTGGTGATGACGGTCACCGCACAGGTTCTGCTGCCGGGCAAAGGTATCTACCCGATCAGCACCACCGTGTATCGTTCTTTCTTCGACAACCCGAACGCCGCACTGGCCAAGGATGCCGAGCAGGACATGATCGTACAGGAGATGCGTCAGCGCGCTGCCGAGCAGTTGGTGCGTAAGCTGCTGACCGTTCATGCCGCGCAGGAAAGCAACAAAGACACACTGCCGCAGCCGGAGACGATTGCACCGGGTCAGAACTCACCGGAAGTGCCGTCTTCGTCAGCTACCAGTCTGCAATGATCAGGATTTATCCTGAACAACTGAGCGCGCAGCTTCGAGAGGGGCTGCGCGCCTGTTATTTTCTCACCGGCAATGAACCCCTGCTGATTCAAGAGAGTGCCGACGCTATCCGCGCCGCCTCGACCGCACAGGGTTTTGAAGAGCACTTCAGCGTCACGTTGGATGCGCAAACCGATTGGGATGCGATCTTTGCCAGCTGTCAGGCGCTCAGCCTGTTTACCCAGCGCCAAACCTTAACCTTACAGTTGCCAGAAAATGGTCCGAATGCCGCCATGGCAGAGCACCTGGTCAAACTGGCCGGTTTGCTGCACAGCGATATTCTGCTGATTTTACGTATGGCAAAGCTGACCAAAGCGCAGGAAAACAGCGCCTGGTTTAAAGCGCTCAGCGGGCATGCCGTGGTAGTGCCGTGCCAGACGCCGGAACAGGCACAGCTGCCGCGCTGGGTTGCCAGCCGTGCAAAAGCCATGAAATTAAGTGTCGATGATGCCGCCATTCAGCTGCTGTGCTACTGCTATGAGGGTAACCTGCTGGCCTTAGCGCAAGCACTGGAACGTCTTTCGCTGTTATGGCCGGATGGCAAACTGACGCTGCCACGCGTGGAAGAGGCGGTCAACGATGCCGCGCACTTTACGCCGTTTCACTGGGTGGATGCACTGCTGGCCGGGAAAAGTAAACGCGCCCTGCACATCCTGCATCAGCTGGAGAAAGAGGACGCCGAAGTGGTGATTCTGCTGCGCTCGCTGCAACGCGATTTACTCACGTTGTTGTATCTGCAGCGTAACCAGGCAAAACAGGGTTTACGCACGCTGATGGATCAGCAACGCATCTGGCAAAATCGTCGTGCACTGTTTACCGAAGCCCTGCAGCGCCTTGATGCGCGACGTTTACAGCGCGCGGTACATCTGCTGGCTGAGCTGGAACTGACCATGAAGCAGGATTACGGTCAAAACCTGTGGCCTCAGCTAGAAACGCTGTCGCTGTTGATCTGCCATCGTGATTTTCCCTTGAGTTTCACCGATGTCTAAACTCTATGCGCTGTTTGGCGGCACCTTTGATCCGATCCATTTTGGCCATCTGCGTCCAGTGGAAGCCCTGGCGCAGCAGGTGGGTTTGAAGAAGGTGACGTTGCTACCCAACAATGTGCCGCCGCATCGCCCTCAGCCCGAAGCCAGTGCGCAACAGCGCGTTGAGATGCTGCGTTGTGCCATTGCCGACCGCCCATTATTTGATATCGACACACGGGAACTGGAGCGCGACACGCCCTCCTGGACTGTGGCTACGCTTGAAGCACTGCGTGCGGAACGCGGTGCAGAACAGCCCCTCGGGTTTATCATCGGACAGGATTCTCTGCTAACGTTATCCAAATGGCATCGCTGGCAGGATTTGCTGTCGCTGTGCCATTTGCTGGTTTGCAAGCGTCCCGGCTATGCGGCACAGATGGAGAGTGTTGACATGCAGCAGTGGCTGGATGCCCATCTGGCGCAAAACCCGCAGCAGTTGCATCAGGCACCTTCAGGCCACATCTGGTTGGCGGATACCCCGCTGTTCGACATCTCCGCCACAGAAATACGCCAGCGTCGCCATAGCGGTCAATCCTGTACCGATCTGCTGCCCGATGCGGTCATTGACTATATCGATCGCGCTGGCTTATATCGCGCTTGATCTTTGCGTGCTATACTGCGCCGCTTCATTTTCGGCTACGTTTTCGGGCATTCAGCCTGCTCGCAATCACCTGTTTTTAAGGGGAACCTTTTGCAAGGTAAAACACTCCAAGATTTCGTTATTGATAAGATTGATGATCTTAAAGGTCAGGACATCATTGCTGTCGATGTTCAGGGCAAATCCAGCATCACCGACTGCATGATTATCTGCACCGGCACCTCCACGCGCCACGTTATTTCGATTGCCGATCACGTGATGCAGGAATCACGTGCAGCTGGCCTTAAGCCATTGGGCGTAGACGGTAAAGCTGCCGCTGACTGGGTCGTGGTTGATCTCGGCGAAGTGATCGTTCACGTGATGCAGGAAGAGAGCCGCCAGCTGTATGAGCTGGAAAAGCTCTGGAGCTAAGCGTTGAAACTTCAGCTTGTCGCCGTCGGCACCAAAATGCCGGATTGGGTTCAGACCGGTTTCATGGAATATCTACGCCGTTTCCCCAAGGATATGCCGTTTGAACTGACCGAAGTCACTGCCGGTAAACGCGGCAAGAACGCGGACATCAAACGCATTCTGGAAAAAGAGGGCGAAGCGATGCTGGCTGCCGTGGGTAAAGGCAATCGCATTGTCACGCTGGATATTCCAGGTCAGCCGTGGGAAACGCCCCAACTGGCGCAGCAGCTTGAGCGCTGGAAGCTGGACGGCCGCGATGTCAGCTTGCTGATCGGCGGTCCGGAAGGACTGGCGCCGGCGTGTAAAGCCGCCGCCGAACAGAGCTGGTCGCTTTCTGCGTTAACGCTACCGCACCCGTTAGTGCGCGTGTTGGTGGCGGAAAGTTTGTATCGTGCCTGGAGCATTACGACGAATCACCCTTATCACCGTGAATAAACGCCTGACAACCTCCAGACAATAAACGCAGCGGATGAAATTACAGAGCAACGCCTTTCGCGACTACACTGCTGAACAGAAACTCTTTGTCCGCCGGGCTCTGGTGGCTTTTGTTGGCATTTTTCTCCTCTCCAGCGTGCTGGTGGTAAACCTCTATCACCTGCAAATCCTGCGTTTCGACGATTACAGCACCCGTTCAAATGAAAACCGCATCAAGCTGGTGCCCGTGGCACCGAGCCGCGGCATCATCTTTGACCGTAACGGCGTGCCGCTGGCGCTGAACCGTACGATCTATCAGGCGGAGCTGGTGCCAGAAAAAGTTGATGATCTTAAGCAGACCTTGCAAGACCTGCGTCCGGTGCTGGATCTGACTGACGACGATATCGACGCCTTTGAAAAAGAGCGTAAGCGCTCGCGCCGCTTTACCTCCATTCCGGTGAAAACCGCACTGAACGAAGTCCAGGTAGCGCGCTTTGCGGTGAACCAGTACCGCTTCCCCGGTGTGGAAGTCAAAGGCTATCAGCGCCGTTATTATCCTTACGGCCAGACCCTGACTCACGTGGTGGGTTACGTATCAAAAATCAACGATCGTGACGTTAAACGGTTGGATGATGAAGGGAAATGGCCTAACTATGCCGCAACGCATGATATCGGTAAGCTGGGCATCGAAAACTACTATGAAGATGTGCTGCACGGCAAAACCGGCTATGAAGAGGTTGAAGTTAACAACCGAGGGCGCGTGATCCGGCAGTTGCATGAACAGTCCCCTCAGGCTGGACGCGATATCTATCTCACCGTCGATTTGAAGCTGCAGCAGTATATTGAAACCCTGCTGACCGGCAGCCGCGCAGCAGTGGTGGTGAGCGATCCACGCACCGGTGAAATTCTGGCGCTGGTGTCGACGCCAAGTTATGACCCCAATCTGTTTGTCGATGGTATCTCCAGCAAAGATTACAAAGCACTGCTGGGTGACGAGAACCGTCCACTCTATAACCGTGCGTTACAGGCATCCTATCCGCCTGCATCCACCGTTAAACCTTATGTCGCCGTGTCCGCACTCAGTGCCGGCGTGATTAACCGTAATACCAGTTTGTTCGATCCCGGCTGGTGGCAGTTGCCAGGTTCGGAAAAGCGTTACCGCGACTGGAAAAAGTGGGGACACGGCCGGCTTAACGTCACCAAATCGCTGGAAGAATCCGCCGATACCTTCTTCTATCAGGTTGCCTATGATATGGGCATTGATCGCCTGTCCGAGTGGATGACCAAATTCGGTTATGGCCATCGTACCGGTATCGATCTGCCGCAAGAAAGCCCAGGCAACATGCCAACCCGCGAATGGAAACTGAAGCGCTTTAAAAAGCCCTGGTATCAGGGTGACACCATTCCAGTGGGCATCGGGCAAGGTTACTGGACGGCGACGCCCGTACAGATGAACAAAGCAATGATGATTTTGATTAACGATGGCGTAATCAAAGTGCCCCACTTGCTGCGCGCCACCCGTGAAGGGCAAACCATGGTGCCTTATCGTCAGCCACCCGATGCCCCGATTGGTGATATTCACTCCGGCTATTGGGAAATCGCCAAAGACGGTATGTATGGCGTGGCGAACCGCCCCAACGGAACCGCACACAAAAGCTTTGCTGACGCGCCTTATAAAATCGCCGCAAAATCAGGTACTGCGCAGGTTTTCGGCTTGAAAGAGAACGAAACCTATAACGCCCATAAGATTGCCGAGCGGTTGCGCGACCATAAACTGATGACGGCTTTCGCGCCCTATGACAAACCGCGCGTGGCGGTCACCATGATTCTGGAGAACGGCGGTGCCGGCCCTGCGGTAGGTACTGTAATGCGCCAGATTCTCGACCACATAATGTTAGGCGACAACAATACCGTGCTGCCTGAAGCCGCACCGACGCCGCCTGGCTACGAAGGTGAATAAAGATGTCCATGAACGATAGCCCGCAGAAACGATCGATCTGGACGCGTATCCACATCGACCCGATTTTTATGCTGATCATCCTCGCGCTGCTGACCTACAGCGCCATCGTGATCTGGAGTGCCAGCGGTCAGGACCCAGGTATGATGGAGCGTAAGCTCGGCCAGATCGCGATGGGCGTGATTATCATGCTGGTGATGGCACAGGTGCCGCCGCGCGTCTATGAGAGCTGGGCGCCGTATCTCTATATTGTCTGCGTAATATTGCTGGTGGCCGTTGATGCCTTTGGACATATCAGTAAGGGCGCACAGCGCTGGCTGGATCTGGGATTTGTGCGTTTTCAGCCCTCGGAGATTGCCAAAATTGCGGTGCCGCTGATGGTCGCGCGCTTTATCAACCGTGACGTCTGCCCCCCTACCCTGAAGAATACCGGCATCGCGTTAGTGCTGATTTTCATGCCGACACTGCTGGTGGCAGCGCAGCCGGACTTGGGTACATCTATTCTGATTGCCGCATCGGGTCTGTTTGTGCTGTTCCTGTCAGGCATGAGCTGGAAGCTGATCGCGGTGGCTGTGCTGCTGGTTGCCGCGTTCATTCCCGTTCTGTGGTTCTTCCTGATGCACGACTATCAGCGTGACCGCGTCATGATGCTGCTGGATCCAGAAAGTGATCCACTCGGCGCGGGCTATCACATCATCCAGTCAAAAATTGCGATAGGTTCCGGTGGGCTGCGCGGTAAAGGCTGGCTGCACGGCACGCAGTCGCAACTTGAGTTTCTCCCTGAACGCCACACCGACTTTATTTTTGCCGTGTTAGCAGAAGAACTTGGCCTGGTCGGGGTGTTGCTGTTGCTGGTCCTGTATCTGTTGCTGATTCTACGCGGGCTGATTGTCGCAGCCCGTGCACAAACCACTTTTGGTCGTGTAATGGCCGGCGGTTTGATGCTGATTTTATTCGTTTATGTTTTCGTTAACATTGGCATGGTAAGTGGTATCTTACCCGTGGTCGGCGTACCGCTACCGCTGGTGAGCTACGGCGGATCGGCATTGATTGTGTTAATGGCCGGATTTGGCATCGTGATGTCGATCCATACTCATCGAAAAATGTTATCTAAAAGCGTTTAAGAGGCTGCACATGCGTAAGGATTGGCTTGGGGTTGTACTCGCGTCACTGGTACTGGCTGCCTGTTCCACACCGGAACAGCAGACTAACACGGCACCGCCACAACCGGCCTATAACGGCCCGGTGGTTGAGATCCCAGGCGTGGAGCCACGCTATGAACCGATCAATCCGTCCACCAGCCAGGATTACAGCGTTAACGGTAAAAATTACCGCGTGATTCAGGATCCGTCGAATTACAGCGAAATCGGTCTGGCGACCTGGTACGGTGACGAAGCCAAAGGCAATCGTACTGCCATTGGTGAGTCCTACGATCCAGACGCCATGACCGCTGCACACCCGACGTTGCCACTGCCAAGCTATGTGCGCGTGACTAACCTCGCCAACGGTCGTCAGATTGTGGTGCGCGTGAACGATCGCGGCCCTTATACGCCGGGTCGGATTATCGATTTATCCCGTGCCGCAGGCGATCGTCTTAACATCTCGAATAACACGCGCGTGCGTGTGGATTACATCAAAGTCGCGCCGGATGGCTCGGTTTCCGGTCCTGGCACCATTGGTACGACTGTTGCTAAGCAGAGCTATGCCCTACCCGCACGCCCTGACTTGGGCGGCGGCATGGTGATGATGGGCGGCAGCAGCGCTAATACCACACCAGCCCCTGCCCCGCAGGATGTCCGCGCGGTGGATAACAGCACGCTGCAAAGCAACGGCAACATGGGTGCGCCAGTACAAAGCAGCGGTTTCCTTGGTGCACCACAGCCGTTAGCCAATGGTGTACTGGAAGGCAGTGAACCCGCGGCTACGCCTGCCCCTGCGGCAGTTGCGGCGCCGGTGGCGGCCAGTGCTGCCCCCGTGAGTCAGAATGCTCACGCTGGCAGCGGTTATGTGGTACAGGTCGGCGCCGTCAATGACGCGGCACGTGCCCGCCAACTTGCCACCAGCCTGGGCAAACGTTTTGGTGTGCCGGGCAGCGTTGAGGCCAACGGTAATGTCTATCGCATCCAGCTCGGGGGTTACAAAAGCCGAGCTGAAGCCGCAGCGTTACAGCAGCGTCTGACCACTGAAGCACAGATGAGCTCATTTATTACCACTGCCCGCCCGTCAATGTAACGGGCAGTCAATTTTACCGCTGATACTGATTTGCAAAGCAAGATGTCGCCCGATCGGGCGTTTGCTATAGTAAGGCACTTTTTTCACTCTTAGCCCACGGATGTTGTAGTCCTTAACATGAATACGCTGAAACCTTCTCGTTTTCTGAAACGCCTGACAGTGGGATCACTGGTCGCCCTCTCTCTCAGCCATGCCGCATTTGCGGATGATGTTAATCTTAAGACGATGATCCCGGGCGTACCGGAAATCGATGCTGAAGCTTATGTGCTGATGGATGCCAACTCCGGCAAAGTGCTGGCGGAAAAGAACGCGGATGCACGCCGCGATCCCGCCAGCCTGACCAAAATGATGACCAGCTACGTGATTGGTCAAGCGGTCAAAGCCGGTAAAATCCATAACGATGACATCGTCACCGTGGGGAAAGATGCCTGGGCAACCGGCAACCCGGTGTTCAAGGGTTCATCACTGATGTTCCTGAAACCTGGCGATCGCGTACCGGTTTCCCAGCTGACGCGCGGCATCGTGCTGCAATCGGGTAACGATGCTTGTGTGGCAATGGCGGACTATGTCGCCGGTAGCCAGGACGCCTTTGTTAGCCTCATGAACAACTACGTTAACGCGCTGGGTCTGAAAAATACCCACTTCCAGACCGTACACGGCCTGGACGCTGAAGGTCAGTACAGCTCACCACGTGATATGGCGCTGATTGGTCAGGCACTGATTCGTGACGTACCGGACGAATACGCGGTTTACCGTGAAAAAGATTTCACCTTTAACAATATCAAACAGATGAACCGTAACGGTTTGCTGTGGGATACCAGCCTGAACGTGGACGGTATCAAAACCGGTCATACTGATGCCGCTGGTTACAACCTGGTGGCATCCGCTACTGAAGGCCAGATGCGTCTGATTTCTGCGGTAATGGGTGGTCGTACTTATAAAGGCCGTGAAACCGAGAGCAAAAAACTGCTGACCTGGGGCTTCCGCTTCTTTGAAACCGTAGCACCACTGAAAGCGGGTAAAGAGTTTGCTTCTGAGCCAGTGTGGTTCGGTAACAGCGATCGTGTGCAGTTGGGCGTGGAAAAAGATGCCTATCTGACGATTCCTCGCGGCCGCATGAAAGACCTGAAAGCCAGCTATGTGCTGAACAACACCGAACTGCATGCACCGCTGCAGAAAAATCAGGTCGTGGGCAGCATTAACTTCCAGTTAGATGGCAAAACCATCGAACAGCGTCCGCTGGTGGTACTGAACGAAGTGCAGGAAGGCGGCTTCTTCGGTCGTATCATTGATTACATCAAACTGATGTTCCATCACTGGTTCGGTTAAGATCAGCTTGAAAAAACGCCCGTCTGGTACAATATAAATACAATCCCCGTATCAAACGTGTAGGGGAGGCCTTCTGGCCTCCCTTTTTAACTTTTTTGCACCACCCGTAAGGGACGCATTTTTGCCTCCCGAATTATCTGTTAAGCACCGGAGTCAACATGAAAACCAAACTGAATGAACTGCTCGAATTCCCTACCCCCTTCACTTATAAAGTCATGGGACTGGCGCAACCGGAGCTGGTTGATCAAGTGGTTGAAGTGGTGCAACGTCACGCGCCAGGCGACTATACCCCGGCGGTGAAGCCCAGCAGCAAAGGCAACTATCACTCCGTCTCCATCACCATTACCGCCACGCATATCGAACAAGTTGAAACCCTTTACGAAGAGTTAGGCAATATCGAAATCGTGCGTATGGTTCTGTAATACCCACGCTGGCAAAGGCAGCTTTGCCAGCGTTATACTCAGCCCTTCACTCTTTACCGGATTTCCGCTTTGTCAGCTAACATGCTTCTTGTTCGTCAACTGGGCCTGCGCGACTGGCAGCCCGTCTCCGATGCGATGCATCAGTTTACCGATCAACGCGACCCGCACACTGCCGATGAACTCTGGCTGGTGGAGCATCACCCGGTGTTTACCCAAGGCCAGGCCGGTAAAGCAGAACATCTGTTGATGCCCGGTGACATTCCGGTAGTACAAAGCGATCGCGGCGGTCAGGTGACCTATCACGGACCTGGTCAGCAAATCATGTATGTGCTGATTGACGTCAAACGCCGTAAAATGGGCGTGCGTGAACTGGTGACGGCGTTAGAAGAGACGGTAATCAGTACACTGGCGGACTACGATATTTCCGCGCGGGCGCGCGCCGATGCGCCCGGTGTGTATGTGGGTGATGACAAGATTTGCTCGCTGGGATTGCGCATCCGCAAAGGGTGTTCCTTCCACGGGTTAGCCTTAAACGTGGCCATGGATCTCGCTCCCTTCTTACGCATCAATCCGTGTGGCTATGCGGGCATGCAGATGACCCAGCTCAGTGCAACCCAGCCCGGCGTCACTCCGGGCGATGTGCAACCGCGCCTGGTGCAGCATTTCGCGCGATTAACCGGTTTTAGCCAGCTGGAGTGGAAAAATGAATCAGCGGTCTGACCTTGACTGTCTGTGCTGATTTACAAAATTGTAACTTTTGCACGGGCTTATCGGCTGCTTATACGCAGACGAGATGATATAATTTTTGCCATATTTTCAAATAAAGTTGAAAGCCTGGTTCTCAGTTTGAGTGAGGAAGCTTTCAAATCGCAATCCCGACCGGAACCTGCAGATTTATGAGTAAACCAATTCAGATGGAACGTGGCGTCAAGTATCGCGATGCCGACAAAATGGCGCTGATTCCGGTGAAAACCGTGATGGTCGAGCGTGAAGAAATTCTGCGTAAGCCGGAATGGATGAAGATCAAACTGCCTGCGGACTCAAGCCGCATTCAGGGAATCAAAGCCGCCATGCGCAAAAATGGTCTGCACTCGGTGTGTGAAGAGGCGTCCTGCCCTAACCTCGCCGAATGCTTCAACCATGGCACCGCCACCTTTATGATCCTCGGCGCAATTTGTACCCGTCGCTGCCCGTTCTGTGACGTAGCACATGGCCGCCCCAATGCGCCTGACGCCAACGAACCGCTGAAGCTGGCGCAAACTATTGCCGATATGGCACTGCGCTATGTGGTCATCACCTCGGTGGACCGCGACGATCTGCGTGACGGCGGTGCTCAGCACTTTGCCGATTGCATCACCGCGATCCGCGAGAAAAGCCCAAGCATTAAGATTGAAACGCTGGTGCCTGATTTCCGTGGTCGTATGGACCGCGCACTGGAAATTCTGACCGCAACCCCACCGGATGTGTTCAACCACAACCTGGAAAACGTGCCGCGCGTCTATCGCCAGGTGCGTCCTGGTGCCAACTATGACTGGTCACTGAAACTGCTGGAACGCTTTAAAGAAGCCCATCCGGATGTGCCGACCAAGTCTGGTTTGATGGTAGGTCTGGGTGAAACCAATGCAGAGATTGTTGAAGTGATGCGCGATTTGCGCCGTCATGGTGTCACCATGCTGACACTCGGCCAGTACCTGCAGCCAAGCCGCCACCATCTGCCGGTACAGCGCTATGTCAGCCCAGCCGAGTTCGATGAGATGAAAGAAGAAGCCATGGCGATGGGCTTTACCCATGCCGCCTGCGGTCCGTTCGTTCGCTCTTCTTACCATGCAGACATGCAGGCGAAAGGTCTGGAAGTAAAATAATCCGCCATTTTGGCCGCAGGCTAATGACCTGTGGCCGTTTTTTCGGCAGCCAGAAAAACAAAAACCAGACTGGAAGCAGTCTGGTTTTTTTATTAACGTCATAAATATTTACATTTATATACGTTCGACGTTGGAATTACTCTTTGTGACTGACGCGTTCAGCCGGCGCTTCTTCAGCGGTGCTTTTGGTTGCGGTGGATTCATCGTCTTTCATGGCTTTCTTGAAGCCTTTGATTGCGGAACCCAGATCGCCACCCAGTGAACGTAACTTGTTGGTACCAAACAGCAGTACGATAAGTGCACCGATGATCAGCAGTTTGGCAATGCTGAAACCTTCCATACTTTACCTTTCAACCTTAGCGAAAAACATACATGACTATTAACGCGCAGTTTATCACCTGTCACAAATGGAATCTGTAACAGATTACGATTAACCTACGCGTGGCACTAAATGAAGCGGCTCAGAAATGCCTGGGTACGTGGATGCTGAGGATTGCCAATCACCTGCTCTGGGCTGCCCTGCTCCACCACCACACCCCCATCCATAAACACCACCCTGTCAGCGGCTTCGCGCGCAAAACCAATTTCGTGCGTCACCACAATCATGGTTAAGCCTTGGTCTGCCAGCGTTCGCATGGTGGCCAGCACTTCGCCCACCAGCTCGGGGTCCAGCGCCGATGTAGGCTCATCAAACAGCATCAGCGCCGGTTTGATCGCCAGTGCACGCGCAATCGCCACGCGCTGTTGCTGGCCGCCTGAAAGGTGACGTGGCCAGGCATCGGCTTTATCACTCAAGCCCACGGTTGAAAGCAGTTCCCGAGCGTGCTGCAGCACTTCCTGACGCGGATACTTATGCACGCCAATCGGTGCTTCGATAATGTTCTGCATCACCGTCATGTGCGGGTAAAGATTAAACTGCTGAAACACCATGCCGATTTTCTGGCGTTGATGGGCAATCTTGCGTGCCGACAAGCGGTGCAGAATACCGCGCTTCAGCTCGTAACCGATCTGCTCGTCACCCACCATAATCGAGCCCGCATTCATATCTTCCAGATGGTTAATGCAGCGCAGGAAAGTCGATTTACCCGATCCCGAAGGCCCGAGGATCACCACTACCTCGCCCGGAAACACATCCAGATCGATACCCTTCAGTACTTCATTATCGCCATAACTCTTCTGCACATTGCGCGCACGGACCAGCGGCTGAACGTCACTCATACATCCTCCTTCAGTCGGTGTGCGGCGGCGACCGCTTTATCGGTATTGGCAGTACGGCGTTTATTCACTACCACGGTGCGTTTAGTACCACGTGCGTAGTAACGCTCAATGGCGGACTGGCCCACGTTGAGAATCGAAGTGATGAACAGATACCAAATCACTGCCACCATCAGCATCGGGATAATTTCAAAGGTACGGTTATACACAGCCTGCACAGAATAGAGCAGGTCGCCCATCGCAATTACACTCACCAGCGAGGTGGCTTTGATCATGCTGATCAACTGGTTGCCTGTTGGCGGAATGATCGAGCGCATCGCTTGTGGGATGATGATGCGACGCAGCGCACGGCTGCGGCTCATACCAAATGCCTGAGTGGTTTCCACCTGTCCATTGTCCACTGACAGCAACCCTGCGCGAATGATCTCGGCCATATAAGCCGCCTCATTCAGTGCCAGACCAGCGATCGCAGCCGTTAACGGCGTGATCAGATCGTTGGTATTCCAGTGAGCAAAGGTGATGTCCGTCCAGGGCACGGTGATGGAAATGGACGGAAACAGCGTTGAAAGGTTGTACCAAAAAATCAGCTGCACCAGCAGCGGCGTTCCACGGAAAAACCAGATGTAGAGGGAAGAGATACCACTCAACAACTTGTTATCAGACAGTCGCCACACCCCTAACACCAAACCTAACAGCGTCCCGAGGATCATTGAGACCACGGTCAGGCCCAGCGTCACCTGAAGCCCTTTCATCACCGAGCCTTCAGTGAACCACTGCAGCACCACTTTCCACTCAAAATTGGGATTGGTCGCCACTAACCAGAGAAAGTTAGCGGCAATCACCAGTACCACAATCCAGGAGATCCAGCGCCCATAGGTGGGCGCACTGCGGGCAAAAGCCACATCGCGCTGCTGCACGTCGGCCTTATCCCTGGCTCGCGTATTGTGGTTGAGCGGACTCATTTTGCCGTCCCCTGCGCCAGATTACGTCCCGGCTGCTGCAGAATATTGCCGTCGAGTTTCCATTTTTTCATGATCGCCGCATAAGTGCCGTTGGCAAACAGCTCTTTATAGGCATCCAGCACCACATTGCCCAGCTCGGAGCCTTTCGGCACCACAGTGCCCTGGAAGATATCGCCGAAACCGTTTTTCTGCCCTTTGCCCGACAACTCGAGTTGGCCATTCGCCTGCTCGATGAAGTAAGTCAGCGGCGCCTGTGACGAGAAGAATGCATCGGAACGTTTTGAACGTACCGCCAGAATCGATGACGGCTGGTCGGTGAAGGATTGCACCTGCACCGCTGGTTTGCCCGCAGCCACACAAGCATCAGACTGCTTACGGATCACCTGCTCTGCCGAACCCGCCGCCATCACCGCGATGCGTTTACCGCAGGTATCCTCAAGACCATTGATCTTCGCTGGGTTGCCCTTCTGCACACCGAACACCACGAACTCCTGCACGAAGTCGATAAAATCGACCTTCTGCTGACGGTCCGGATAGTCACCAATCGGGCCAATCGCCATCTGGTAACGACCTGAATTGATGCCAGCCAATACGCCAGATAATCCGCTGACGGTAGCATGTTCAATTTTCACGCCGAGCAGCTGTGCCAGCGCCTCGGTCAGGTCGGCAGACGCGCCATCCATTGAGTGAGGGCCATTCACAATCTCATAGGGAGGGAATGATCCGTTGTTTACCGAAATCATTTTTCCGGCGCTTTTAATTTCAGCAGGCAGACGATCGTGTAAAGCCTGATCAACTTTCTGCGTTGGGATGGCATCCGCTGCCTGAACGACGCTTACGGTCAGGCCCAGAGCCAGCGCGATAGCGGTTGCAAGTGTTTTCATTGGCCAGTTTCCCCAAAGTCTATCAAAGTGGTTTCAATTCAGGACGTGCAAAACGGCGGTTTTCCAGCACCGGTAATACGCTGCGGGCGTAAGCAATGCGTTGTGGATCGAGGTCGGCAAACACCAGCGCGGCAGACTCAGGCGCTTTAGCAATGGCCACACCGAGCGGATCGACCACCAGGCTGTTACCGATGTTGCGCGGGCCACATTCGCCCACGGCCACCATGTAGCAGGTGTTTTCCAGGGCGCGTGCGGTGCAGAGCAACTCCCAGTGCATCTCTTTCAGTGGACCTTTCACCCATGCGGCAGGCAGCACCAGCACGTCTGCGCCATCCAGCACCAGGCGACGCGCCAGCTCCGGGAAACGCACGTCGTAGCAGGTCATCAGGCCCACTTTCATCCCTGCAACTTCAACCAGCGGAGGGATCACATTCCCTGGATTGACGCGCTGAGATTCCTGCATCGCAAAGGCATCGTAGAGGTGTAATTTGTCGTAAGCGGCAATGATTTCGCCGTTACGGATGGCAATCAGCACGTTCAGCGCTTTGTTGCCTTCAGTTGGCACGTGCACGCTCATCATGGTGGTTAAGTCATTACCTTTGCTCACCGCCAGCAGCTGCGTCACAAAAGGGCCATCCAGGGGTTGCGCCGCTTTCAGTACCAGGTCTGGGTCGGCAATATCACGCGCCAGCACACCTTCAGGCAGTACCAGCAAATCTGCGCCACCCGCCAGCGCATTGTTCATCAGACCGATGCAAATATCGGTGTTTTCCTGCCATTCACGGCTGACAGCAAACTGTCCCATTGCAACTTTCATCATCACTCCCCTTTCGCGACGGCCGGGAAAATCGCTTCCGGCGTCAGCAATGTTTTGGTTAAGCCTTGTTGGAACAGCTCGTTGGCAAAATCGGCGATCATCTTTTTGTTAGTTGAGAATCCGTTTTGATTCCAGTCGGCCGGTAATTCCTGCGCGGTACGTCGCAAATCATCCAGCAACCACGGCGTGGTATCCGCATACTTCTCACGTTTCTTCATCCACATCTGGTACGACCGATCGATAATTTCGCTTAAGGCCTGTGGCAACCAGGGATGCGCTTCTGCCAACGCCGGTTTCATCGCCAGAATGTGAATGCCAGGCACATAACCAACGCGGTTAAAGTAGTCGCGCTCGGCAGTGGCAAAGTCGGCCTGCAGCTGACGTAAACCGGAGTCTTTCAGGAAGAAGCCCTCAGGCATAAACGGCGTGAATACCGCATCCAACTCGCCCGCTTTCAGCAGGTCGATCAGCGGTCGCTCACCCGGAGCAGGCTCGATGCGGCCCGGACGGCCAAAGCCCGCCAGACGGTCCACAATCGGGTGATCTTCGGTCAGACGGCCCGCAAACCAGTAGGCATCATCAATGTCTACACCCGCTTCACGCAGTACGGTACGCGTCCAGGTATTGCCGGAATCCTGCCACCCCGTGACACCAATCTTTTTGCCTTTCAGCTGTGCAGGCGTGGTGATGGGGCTGTCAGCGGTGGTGATAATGCAGCGCTGACGAAAGCCCCGCATCAGGAAGTGCGGCAGGCCCAGCAACGCGTAGTCACCTCTGGCACATGCCTGAACATAGCGGCTGAAGGAGACTTCACCCGCATCGTATTTGTCGCTGGTTGCGAGGTTATCGACCAGCGTACCTACGCGGTCAATCTCCAGCGTAAAGCCTTCTGGTTTGATATCGCCGAGTGCTAGCGGGGTAAAATAATCCCAGTCACGCACCGCCAGTCTGATGGTTAACATATCTGTACTTCCCCGTTTTCTGCCAGCCAAGGCATTGTTTATTTTTTAATCAAATAATGCTTGAAATTGAGTCTAAAACGCGAATACTAATCTGAACAATCAATTCTTTGTTACTGAACAAATGATTTTCTTATGACGCAAAATGTAGACGTAGAGTGGCTTAGCCAACAGATTGATGACGCTTCGGTGAAGGGGATTACTCACGCCACTTCAACTCTGATTCGTGACGGGGAAATCGCGGTGGGTATGCAGATGCCGGCGGTACGTGAACTGGCAGAACGGTTGGGCGTCAGCCCGGCAACCGTATCTGCTGCCTGGGCGCAGTTGAAGAAGCAGAAAGTGCTGGCGGGAAAAGGTCGCAGTGGTGTCTGGGTCTGTGGCAACAGCGTGCTGCCCCGCCCGATTCGCTTTGAAAAAATTGGCAATTACGGCGAAAACATTAAAGCGTCACTGGCGATGGCGTCGCCGGACCCTGCGCTGCTACCGGACCTCAGACAGGCGATGCTGGCGGGCATTACCTCAACCGATCTCAACAGCTATCAACGTGAGGCGATCTCGCCGCAGTTACAGGCTGCGATCCAGCCGCGCTGGCCCTATCCGGCACAGGCCTGGCTCGCCACCGATGGCGGATTTGATGCCATGAACCTGATCGTGCAAACCTTGCTGTCGCCTGGCGATCGGGTCATCATCGAAGATCCGACGGCCACACGCCTGTTGGATATGCTGGATAATATCGGCGCAGAAATTTTACCGCTGCCCTGTGACGAGCAAGGCCCGCTGCCTGCCGTATTAACCACGCATCTGCAAAAGTCACCGGCCATGTTTATCTATCAGCCGCGCACCCATTCAGCAACAGGGCACAGTGTCACCCAGCGCCGCAGCGCCGAACTGGCCCGCGCGTTGGCAAACAGCAACACCCTGATAGTGGAGGATGACGGCATCGGCGACCTGTCACGCTGGCCGGTCTGGAGCCTGGGCTTTCACTTCCCGGAACGCGTTATCCACGTCCACTCGTTCTCCAAAGCCTATGGCCCGGATCTCCGGCTGGCAGTGCTGTCCGGTACGGCAGATATGGTGAAACGATTACAGTCATGGCGTAACTTTGGCGTGAGCTGGACCAGTCGAATTTTGCAAGACGCCGTGGCATGGATGCTGACTGATGACACCACGCAACAGTGTATCCAGCGGGCAAAAACCGCCTATGCACAGCGCCGCCAACAGCTGCTCGCGGCACTGGCGGCTCGTGGAATGGTGCTGGAAGAGCGTGATGGGCTCAGTGTTCTGATTCCGGTGGAGTCAGAACAGTACGCGATGATTACCTTAGCTGCACGTGGCATTGCCGTGCTGCCAGGTGAGCGCTGTAGCATTAACAGTCGGCAATTTATCCGCGTCAGCGCCGCGCTATTGCCATTCGAACAGCTGGACAGCATCGCAGACGCTATCGTCATCGCCTCAGGTCGAGAACTGAAAACTACCCCAGATCTTTGATGTGATAGCGCGGTGACTCCACATAGCCTTCTCTCGAATAAAACTGATTCGCTTTAAGGCGGGATGAGTGACAATGCACTTCCATCCGGTCACATCCGCGTTTTATCGCCAACTGCTCAGCGTGATTGAGCAGCTGCTGCCCACTGCCCTTGCTGCGTTCGCCTTCGGCAATACAGAAATAGCTAATACGCGCGAAGTCGCCAGAGAGGGCCAGTTGTGGAATGAAATGCAGTGAGAGAAAGCCCAAAACCTGATTGCCATGCTCCGCCACCAGCAATATCTCATCAGGATGGTTACACAGCTGGGCTAAACGTGAATCAATAAATTTTTCCGTGCCGCTGTAACCCAGCTCAGTTAACAGCGCACTCAACGCAAAACTGTCTTTTGCTTGAGCCTGACGTATGTTCATCCTGCCTCCTCATAAGTCCCTGACTGCAGTTATATAGCGTTGTTCAGCAAAAAGCTGCAAGTAAGGATTGTTATGAGAATGTTACTGATATTATCTGTGAGATACGCCGCAGAATGTGCCTTGTCATCGGAGTGTCACGGCAATTTAAGGTTGGCTTAACCTGGCTTTGCCATGCTGGAGGAAATGAATTTCCGAGGCATAAGCCATGAAAAATTTAGTCCCACGTACGTTGAATGAACTTATCGCTACCAGCGTCGCGATCGCTGCCGTGCTGGCCTATGCGCACACCTGGTGGCAGATGTAAAATTAAGGCGAAAAAAAACCCGCCATTAGGCGGGTTTTCAGAATTCTAACTGTTAACTTACAGAGCGATAACGTTAGCAGCAGATGGGCCTTTAGCGCCGTCAGTGATTTCGAACTCTACACGCTGACCTTCAGCCAGAGTTTTGAAACCATTGCTCATGATTGCAGAGAAGTGTACGAATACATCTTTGCTGCCATCTTCTGGAGTAATGAAACCGAAGCCTTTCGACTCATTAAACCACTTAACGTTACCTTTGATCTTGGACATCTATATTACCTTTACATGAAAAATGGACACTAAACTGTGTCGACGTGTAGTACAGCAATTGCGGTGACATTTGTCCAGTGCGAATTGATGAAAAAGTGATAAATATTGATTTTTTCCACCTCCTTCACACTTTCTGACGCTTTTCACCGTTTAAAACGGGAATCTCAGCCAGGCAAAATAGACATTGCCATTATTATAAGTCTCTGGAATATAAGTCATTTGGAAAGTGGCTGGCCCGTATCCGATTGATGCTAATGATAAAATCAACGGAACAGGGATATAGCACCAGTTATCTCCCCCCGTTACACCCGCGGTGTAGCCTGCTGCGATGTGGGAGCTTTGGTCGTTTAAGGGACACCATGTTGCCTTTTCACTCCAACGGGAAACGCACCGCCTGCCCCCCCGGGGACAAGAATGGTATTTTTTCATGTGTTGAACATCCAAAGCCAAACGGCTATGCCAGGTGAGGATGAGTCAGCAATAAACGCAAAGTTAGCCGTATTTTAATGATAAGCAGGTGCAAAAAATGCACACCACCCGTGATAGTTGAATCATGATATAAGTTAATATTCAGCCACTTAGCCCTGATCATTTACATCGTAAACAAATTAATTAAATTTATGAATTGAACTCAAAGAACGAATGAGATAAATCTCATCTTTCCAGGAAGGAGAGAGGGGAATATTGAGATGACCATTCGCTGTAGCCACTGCGGTTGCGTTAAATTCTTTTTCACGTTGCCTAAGCGTGAAAACAACAGTGCACCTCGTCACCATGGGGCTTGCTGCGCAGGCTGTGGTAAGCCAATCAATCAGCAAGATCTGCATCCGCCGCTGCTAACCTGTGATGAGTGGGCCGCGTCGCGCGCCGAATAAATTTAGCAGGCACCCAAAGGTGCCTGTTAGTGTTAGAAAATCAGTTTAAACACGCCAGTAATCGTCAACAGTCCCACAATAAAGATGATGGCAATGATCCACAGGATTATTTTCATTATTCGCTCCTTCAGTGATGAAAAATAACGCGTCGCCATTCCAGTATAGATGATCATTCTGAGTTCGCCGCCGACTGCGAGCCCTGTCACGTAAGAGGATGGTTGTTACTTTCACTTCAATTAAATTTCTGCGAGACCGGTCGCAGGTCGCAATTTCCCCCCTCGTCTGACCGCACAAGGCAGCCTCGAACTGTCTAAAATTAAAGCGCCTCTAGCAGGCCTCAATTGTTATCACTGCCTACGTAACAAGGAGATCTTATGAGCACGATTAATACCAGCATGGGGCGTTACAGCCTGAAGGCAAAGGATTATGGCAACCACATCAGTGGCAGTTTTGCCATCAATGATGAGGGGGGCACACAACTCACCATGCAAGAGTTTGAAGAGCACTACCTTGACGATGTCGTCAACAATGTCATTTATCCTGTCACGGGTGGGAACCGTGAAATTACCCGCGCTTTGCGTGAACAAATGGTTAAAGCCGGCTTTGAACAGCCACACTAAGATTTTGGGCCACGGTTTGTGGCCCTTTGCTTCTAAAACCCTTACTTGCGGTTATTAATGTTTTCGGCGCAGGATGCCTGATTAATGATGACATGGAGATTGACCGCGTGAGTGCCCTCTATCGTATTTCCCCTTCCCAGTTGCATCAGTTTGTCCAAGCCATTTGGTTGCACGCAGGCAGCAGCGCTGAAGAGTCGCGTCTGGTTGCCGATCACCTGGTCGCCGCGAATCTGGCAGGCCACGATTCACATGGCGTCGGCATGATCCCCAGCTATATGAACTCTCTGTCTCAGGGGTTTCTGCAGCTTAACCAGCACGCCACCATCGAAAAAGATGCGGGTGCCGTTATCACGCTGCACGGCCACAACGGATTTGGTCAGGTTGCAGCACACGAGGCCATGCAGCACGGTATTGAGCGTGCAGCGAAGTTGGGTATTGCGGCGGTTGGGCTGCATCACTCGCACCATATCGGCCGTATTGGTCACTGGGCGGAACAGTGCGCGGCGGCGGGGTTTGTCTCCTTCCATTTCGTCAATGTGATGGGTGATCCCATGGTTGCGCCGTTTAATGGCAGCGATCGTCGTTTTGGCACCAATCCGTTCTGCGCCATCTTCCCACGTCGTGACGCCAAACCGCTGCTGCTCGATTTCGCCACCAGCGGCATTGCCTTTGGCAAAACACGCGTGGCCTGGAATAAAGACCAGCAGGTTGCGCCGGGTTATTTAATCGATCATCAGGGCCAGCCCACCACGGAACCAGGTGTGATGCATCAGGCCCCCTATGGCTCGCTGATGCCGTTTGGCCTGCATAAAGGCTATGCACTGGCGACCATGTGCGAGATTCTCGGTGGTGCGCTTTCCGGTGGCCGCACCACCCACGATGCCACCCTGGTCAGCAGCCATGATGCTATTTTCAACTGCATGACCACGATTATCGTCAATCCCGAGGCGTTCGATGCCCCTGCGATGCAGGAAGAGGCGGAATCTTTCCTTGAGTGGGTGAAACGTTCACCACAAAGCGGTGATGCACCGATTCAGGTGCCAGGCGAATGGGAGGAGCAGAATCGCGTTGATCGCGATCGTGATGGCATTCCGCTGGACAGTAATAGCTGGGAGCAAATCTGCGCGGCTGCACTTACCGCCGGAATGCCCGAAGAGGAGTTAGCGGCCTTCCGTGCCCTGGCACAGTAGACCGCTGGCATAAGGCTGAGGTGCAATACCTCAGCCTTGCATTTAGATCACATTTGCGAGCAGCAGACAGCCCACCAAACCGCACACCGAAATAATGGTTTCCAGCGCCGACCACGAGCGAATGGTTTCACCAATCGTCAGGTTGAAATACTCCTTGAACAGCCAGAAGCCGGGATCGTTAACGTGCGAGAAGATCACGCTGCCGGAACCCACCGCAATCACCATCAGTTCTGGGCTGGCGCCGCTAGTGACAATCAACGGTGCGACGATGCCGCCTGCGGTAATCGCCGCTACCGTTGCTGAACCCAGCGCAATACGCAGCACCGCGGCAATCGACCACGCCATAAAGATCGGCGAGACATTGGTTTCATGCATCATGCTGGCGATATATTTATCCACGCCGCTGTCCACCAGCACCTGCTTGAATGCGCCACCACCACCAATGATCAACAGCATCATGGCAATGATTTTGATCGAATCGGTAATGGTGCCCATCACTTCATCCATGCTGCGGCCGCGGTTCAGACCGAAGGTGAAAATGGCGATTAACACCGCGATCAGCGTTGCCATGATCGGGTCGCCGAAGAACTCGGCATACGGCAATAACAGGTGCCCTTTTGGCAACACCATTTCGGCCACTGCGCGCAATGCCATCAGAATCACCGGTACCAGTGCAGTTCCCACGCTGACACCGAAGCCAGGCATTTCCGCTTCAGTAAAGGTTTTCGGGTTCCACAGTCCTTCAGGGATCGGCTTGTCGATGCCTTTCAGGAAACGCGCATAAACCGGACCGGCAAGAATCACCGTTGGAATACCTAACAGCGTGCCGTACAGCAGCGTTTTACCCATATCGGCATTAAACAGCGTGGCAATCGCCGTTGGACCCGGATGCGGAGGCAGGAAACCGTGCGTTACAGACAACGCGGCCGCCATCGGCACGCCAACAAAGAGTAACGGGACACGCGCTGAGGCTGCCACGCTGAACACCAGCGGCAACATCAACACAAAACCGACTTCATAGAACAGCGCGAAGCCCACAGTAAAGCCGGTCAGCACCAGTGCCCATTGAATATGCTTCGGGCCAAATTTGTCGATCAGCGTGGTGGCGATACGTTGCGCCCCGCCGCAATCCGCCAGCAGTTTGCCCAGCATGGCACCGAAGCCCATAATCAGCGCCAGGCTGCCTAAAGTGCCACCGACACCGGCTTTGATTGATCCAATCACTTTATTGACCGGCATTCCTTGCATCATGCCCACCGCCAACGCGACCAGGATTAGCGCAATAAACCCGTTTAGTCTGAATCGGATCATCAGCAGCAGCAGTAATGCGACGCCAATCGCCACATAGAGTAATGGCATAATTTTTCTCCACTTTTGCGTACGACGAGAAGTCGCCAGCGGTTTGTTTTTGGTTATCCCAGAGGACTTTGAATTTCACGACATCTGCGCCTGGCGTTAAGTCGCTTACGCGATGTTACGGGTATCATGTTAAGGGTAACATTGCGCACAAAGCATCAGATGCGGCGGCGGAATTTCTGTTTTGCGAAGGTGATCAACTTTTTGCCTGGTGGTTATCAGAATGTTTGCCACGGGGACGTCACGGCTTTTGGTTACACTAGATTCTTTACGCCATTCAAAAAGGACATGCAGGTGAGTGAGAATCTGATCGAGTTGTACAGTAATCAACAAACCCTGTTTGGTCGCGGTAGCATTGACCGCCTGGTGCCGCTGTTAGCGGCCAATCCCCAACCTACTCTGCTGTTTTGTGGCCGCTCATTTCTTAATGGCCCGGCCTGGCAACGACTGGGTGCCGCGCTGAATGACCAGATTTTGGGCTACGAGATTGTCAGCCATGAAGCCTCTCCCGATGAAATCGATGCGTGGGTCAACCGCTGGCGCGGTCACGTTGACCGTGTGGTCGCGATAGGCGGCGGTAGCGTGTTGGATGCGGCAAAAGCGTTCAGTGCCATGATGCAGCATCCGCTGAATACCGCGCGCTATCTGGAAAAAGTGGGGGATACCGCCGTTCAGGCTATCACCTTGCCGTTGATTGCCATCCCGACCACCGCAGGGACCGGCAGTGAAGCGACGCAAAATGCCGTGGTGACCGATCAACAGCATATTCAGATTAAAGCGTCGCTGCGCCATCCGGTGTTTGTGCCGCAGGTCGCGATTCTCGATCCCGATTTACTCAAAGGTTCACCGGATAGCGTACTGGCGACCTGCGCCATCGATGCTTTTACCCACTTGTTCGAAGCGTACCTGTCACGTAAAGGGAATCTCTTTACCCAGCAAACCGCGCTGAACGGCCTGCGGTTATTCTTTACAGCCTGGCCGAACCTGAATCGTGATGACCAGCAAGGTGACGAAGCACGAGAAGCGATGATGATGGCCTCCTGGCTTGGTGGGGTTTGCCTGAGCAGCGCAGGATTGGGTGTGATCCACGGGATCGCCGGTGAACTGGGCGCGATTAAGCCGTTCCATCACGGTGAAGTCTGTGGTCGCTTACTGTTCCCGTTCCTTGATGTGCTGGCCGAAAGTGAAAATGCCGATCAACAGCGTCTGATGGCGCAGTTAGGTCAAGCGCTGCTGCCAGAGGATCCGGCCCCACCGGCGCTGGCACTCAAAGCCTGGTTGCAACAGCACGCGATTGTGCCGTTCTGGCAGGAGGGTCCGACGCTGAGCGCCACCGAGGTCGACTGGATTGTGGCACGCGCCAACAGTAAAAATGGCTGGGTGAGTTACGATGCCCCAACCCTGACCGAGATAATCTCCGCCGCGTGGCGCGTGGTTTGATAAAGCGGGCGGCCTGAAGGCCGCCCATGAACTACACCACCTTGAACATCGCAATCTCTTGCGCCAGCTGTGCGGCTTCATCACGCAAGGCTTGGGTATTTTCCGCCGTTTGCGTCACTAACATCAGGTTCTGCTGAATGCCCCGCTCCATTTGCGAAACGGCCAGCGTCACCTCCGCAATCCCTTTGCTCTGCTCATCTCCCGCGACGCGCATTTCGCTGACCACCTGCTTCACCTTATGCACATCACCGACCAACTGCGTCAATTGCTGGCCCGCGCCCTGCACCAGCTTACTGCCCGCCAGCACGTTGCTGTCCGAATCAGCGATCAGCGCTTTAATCTCCTGCGCCGCCGTGGCACTACGCTGCGCCAGCGCGCGCACTTCCGAGGCCACCACAGCAAAGCCTCTGCCCTGTTCACCCGCGCGCGCCGCTTCAACCGCCGCGTTCAGCGCCAGAATATTGGTCTGGAACGCAATGCTGTCGATTACCGTCAGGATCTCCGCCACACGACGTGAGGAAGATTGAATCGAGCCCATGGTACTCACCACTTCACTCATCACCTCACTGCTGCTACGCGCAATATTGGCGGTTTGCTCCGCCGCCGCATCGGCAAGCCGGGTGTTTTCGGCGTTCTGCTGCACGGTGGCGTTAAGCTGCTCCATCGCGGCGGCACTCTGTTCCAGTGCAGCGACCTGTTCGGCAATCTTTTCGGATAAGGCATGATTACTCTGCGCCAGGCCAGAAGCATTGGCGGCAACGGTTTCACCGCTACCCTGCACACGGGAGATCACGCCAGCAATTTTATCGACAAAACTGTTAAAGGCCTCGGCGATATCGGCTAACTCATCACGCCCGCTTTTGGTTAAACGACGCGTCAGGTCACCATCGCCGTGAGCAATCGCGTCCAGCGCCACATGCGTCGCTTTCAAGCGCTGACCAATACGTTGGGTAAACATCCAGGTGAGCAACAGCAGCACAATCATCGCCGGGATCAGGAAGGTAAAGATGTCGCGCATCATGGTTCGCGCCAGACCGCTGACCACATTTTCCGGCGTCACCAGCCCCACCACCCATCCGGTGCCAGGCATACGGAACAGTGTCACCTGTGCACGGGTGTGCAGATAATCATCGGCAAAATCCGACATCTTTTGCACATCCCCTGCACCTTTGAGCTGGCTAATTTGCTCTGCCAGTGGCGCGAGCCACGCTGATTTCTCGGTCAGGCTTTTCAGGGTGCTCAAGGTCTTTAAATCCTGACCTGGGTAATAGAGCAGATTCCCTGCGCTATCCAGCGCAAACGCGTAACCGCCTGTGACCTGCCCTTTTTGCTGCATAAAGCCCGCCAGGTTATCCAGTTGCACATCCAGAGTCGCGACCCCGGCAAACCGGTCCCCAGCCACATAAGGCACGCTGCAGGTCACCATTTTCACGCCGGACACCGGATCCTGATAAACCTCAGACCAGCCGCAGCGATCGCGCGCCGTACTGCGCACGGCGCTGTACCAACTCTCTTGTTGATAGGGATTCCCCTCCGGCTGGTTATAGCCATCCGAATAGGCCAGCGAGCCATCGTTCTGTCGCGCCCAGAAAAAACTGCGACGCTGCACGCCGGGGGTAAAGGCGTCCGGTTCGGGCCACACACCGCCGCCCGCGATGGTTTTATCGCCGCTGCTGTTGATAATCTGCGGGAAACTCTGCTGCCAGAGTGTGGCATCGTGCGGCAGGACTTCTGCCAGACGCGCCATACTGACGGCTTCGCCTTCGATGCGAACCAGTTGCTGATTCAATTGACTGACAAGGTTGTTGCCGGCCTGCTCAATCAGCGTATGGCTGGCTTCGATGACGCGCGGCTGACCGCGCAACATCAATACGGAGAACACCACTGCGGTAGTAACACAAAGCAATAACAGGCCGCCCAACGTCATGCGGGCAGCCAAACGGGTTGGCAACATAATTTATCCTTACTTACCGACTGCATTTTCGATTGAGATAAGAAACTGCCGCTCAGCGGCGAATTGTGCGTTCCGTCACAATCGAGTATCGGCAAAGTCAGGAATAGCTTAAGGCTGCATGACGATTAAATGACAAAGGGTGGTTTGCCCGCCAGCATCTGTTCAATCACCTGCAGCACGCCCTCTTGGTTATTGTTGGGAGCCTCAAAGCGCGCCGCGTCTTTAACTTTCTGCGGCGCATTCGCCATGGCAAAGCTAAAACCGGATTGCTGCAGCATCTCCAGATCGTTGCCGCCATCGCCGAACACCAGAATCTCACTGCGATCGATGCCCCAGCGTTTGCCCAGCAGATCGAGTCCATGGCCTTTGTGATTGCCCGGCACGATTAAATCCACCGATCCGTGGCCGCTGGATGTCGCCGCAGCCGAACCCTGATGCAGGCGCTCAATGTCCGCCATTAGCGGCTCAACGTATTCATCAGACAGGTTAAGGGCAAACTTGAAGAGTTTGTCATCGCCGACCTCATCGAGGCTGCGAATCGGCTTCAGACGATGGCAGTAGTGACGCATTTTGACCAGCCAACTCTCTTCGATACCTTCGAAGTAGTAGGCGCTGTCGCGTCCACACAGAATGTAGCGCAGTTCTGGATAGTGTCCGTTATGCAGGGTATCGAGCACCGCGTCAATGTCCGCGCGAGAGAACGAGCCGCAGAACAACTCTTCGTCGCAGTCGATGATCCACGCGCCATTTTCGGCCACGAAAGCAATTTCACTGGAGATGTCGGGGAAGAAGGATTTGAGCTGGTAATACTGGTTGCCGCTGGCGACCACAAATTTGATGCCGCGCCGTCTCATTTCCTGATAACAGGCCTGAAAACGTGCCCGGTTGTACTGTTTCTTATCGTCGAGGAAGGTGCCGTCCTTATCCACCGCCACCATTTTTACCACGGTCATCATGACTCCTTAGCGCATTGAAAGGAAAAAAGGGCCGTAGAGAGGATAACCTGGTGAGCGAAGAAAGCGGAGAGAAACACGGATGGTGGACACCATCCGTGCAAGAGATATTAGTTAAACGCGCCGTTCAGAATCAGCGAGGTGATCACGCCTGTTGCTGCGGCAATCAACACATAGTTACCGTCAACATAAGACCAGTACTCACCACGCGGAGGCTCCGGCAGGCGACGTTCACGCCAGTCATCTACACGATAATGTGGGCCACGGAATTCTGGTGGCATTGGGTGTCCACGGCGGAAATCATGGCCATTCCACGCGAAGTGGTCGCCACCGTGGTGTCCTTCCGGCATACGATGGTCAGCATAACGGTCGTGATGATCCGGGCCATGACCATGATCGGGACCATGGTCGCCGCCATGATCAGGGCCACGGCCGTGGTCCTGATGTTGGTCGCCGCCGTGCGGCTGCCAGTGTTGGTTGCCCGGACCATCGGCCCAGGTGACGGCTGAAAACAGTGAGCTGCATGCAATAAGTGACGCAATAAGATTTGATGTTGTTTTTTTCATGATGTTGCCTCCAATGATAACGGCAGTTCTCGCACCGTTGAGTATCACTATTCATCAAATGGCAGCAAAAGAGGATTTCCAAAATTCCTAAAAAATCGGTGACTTACAATAAATTACCGCGAATTATCGCTTTCTTAACGATTGTGTCTTTTCTGACATCAAATGGACTTAATGTGAACAAAAAATGGAGATGGGAGGGGGAAAGAAACCCGATCGCGAGGATCGGGTGGATAATGCTAATTCCATAAATTGCATAAAGCGGGTAAACCCTGCAAATTTGAGGGTAAAACTGAAGCACACAACGCCACATCACTAGCATTGCCGATAAACAATACCACTTTAAAATGCAAAATTCTTTTAGAACCACCTGCTTTTCGGAAAAAACCGTAAAAATTTAACGGGGAAAATAAAATTATATTTCGCTGACGCTCACTTCCTGACAAATAAGGTCTGTGCTCTGACCAGAGTCGGGGGAGTGATTAAGCACTCTTTTCTTTTTTGCAGAGGAGCGCAGCGTAAAAAAAGCACGCCCTTGCCATAAAAAAAACACATAACCCACTAAAAAAGAAGGGGAATTGAAAAAATCACTTCTAAATGGACTGTTTATTCAAAGCAAACTTCATTGTTATTCATCATTCCCTTACGCGCTTATCAGATTAAAAGCCTTATTAGCCCCATTAATACACATCTGTGATTAATACCGCGCTTAATATTATCCACACTGAGTTTTGGATTATCCCTCGCTTTCTATTTAACTGAGTGTTTTTTCATCCCTGACGGGTCTGACAATAGAAGATTGCACCTCAGATAAAGTTATTTCAGGCAGATGATTGCATTAAAAAAATAATAGTGGACGTGTAGACAACGGAATCAACGCGTTGACGATACCGACAAATGTCGTGTTGTCGATGCCGGATGACGCACTAACGCGGCAGCAGGACGAACCGGACGGCGCACCAACTCGCCGCTGCAATTCGGGCAGCGCTGGTTCAGGATGGTTTCCACGCAGGTGACACAGAAGGTGCATTCAAACGAACAAATACGGGCATCCGGTGACTCGGGCGGCAAATCTTTATCACAGCATTCGCAGTTAGGACGAAGTTCCAGCATGGCGATCTCCTCTCAGTTTAGGGCCCATCATCACCTGCTTGTGCGGTCAGCACCAGACTGCTGACGGACACCACCCGGACAGATCGGGACAATCCTTCAGGGCAAAAGCATTACATTCCGCGTTTCACGTTCTATAGTTCAATCGCCACATTTACACATGAGATTATGCAATGCGAATCAAAGGCCTTAACTTCGGTTTCTTTATTGTGATTTTGGCGATCGTCACGGTCGCCTTTTTTGATGTGCTGACACCCTACTTTTCCGCCATCTTCTGGGCTGCGATTCTGGCGGTGATCTTCCATCCATTAAAATCCCTGCTGCGCCGCAAAATGGGCGATCGCAACGGGCTGGCTGCCTTTGCCACCTTAGCGATCATTTGCCTGATCGTCTTCACGCCACTGGCCATCATCACCTCTTCAATGGTGGTGGAGGTCAACACCGTCTACACCAAGCTGCAGAACAACTCGTCGCAGTTCCCTGCGGTGTTTGCCGATCTGATGCAGCATTTACCTTCATGGGCGCGTAACTATCTCGCTGAAAATCACCTCGACAATGCCGGACAGATTCAGCAAAAACTGTCTGAGTTTGCGTTAAAAGGCGGTCAGTATATGGCCGGCAGTGTGTTCCTGATCGGCAAAGGTACCTTCACCTTCACCGTGGGTTTTGGCGTAATGCTCTACCTGCTGTTCTTCCTGTTAAAGGATGGCGCATGGTTAGTGGCGTTGATGCTGGAAGCGCTGCCGCTTTCAACCTACGTAAAGCATCATCTGATGATGAAGTTCGCGGCGGTGTCCCGTGCTACGGTGAAAGGCACGGTCGTGGTGGCAGTGGTTCAGGGGATTCTGGGCGGTATCGCCTTCTGGATCACCGGCATTGATGGCAGTCTGCTGTGGGGCACGCTGATGGCGTTCCTGTCGCTGATCCCGGCGGTGGGTTCAGCTATAGTTTGGGTACCAGCAGCGATTTTCTTCTTCGCCACCAGCGCGGTGTGGAAAGGGTTGTTCCTGGTCGGTTTCTTCGTGGTGGTGGTTGGCTTAGTGGACAACATTTTACGTCCCCTGTTGGTGGGTAAAGACACCAAAATGCCAGACTACTTGATCCTGATCTCTACGCTCGGCGGCATGGAAGTTTACGGTATCAACGGTTTTGTCATCGGCCCGCTGATTGCAGCACTGTTTATCGCCTGTTGGAATCTGCTCTCCGGACGTGACAACCGTGAGAATGCCGAAGAGATCGATGAAGAGTTTATCGAAGAGGGGAAATTGCGCGAGTAAGCGGTTTCCCGATCAGACGGTTGCCCACGTTGGGTAACCGCCCGCTGACTGGAGAACTGCACCGATGTACCAGGGTTGGTTAAAAACGCTCTCCCCCGTGGCGCAAGCCCTGTTCCTGCTCGCATGCCTCACCTTGGTTTTACTGGGCTTGCGGCTCGCTGCACCGTTGATCAATCAGGTGCTGTTGGCTATTTTTCTTGCCGCCATGCTGGACCCGCTGATTAGCCGCCTGGCACAGCGCGGCATTCCTCGCGCCCTCTCTTCACTGCTGGTGATCGTCATCCTGTTAATGCTGATCGTGATCACCATCATGTCACTCAGCGCGTCGGCACCCGATCTGATTAAACTCAGCCGCCAGGCGCCTAATCTGGTCGCCGCCAAGCTGCAATACCTGACGCAATCCCTCAGCCAGATGGGCATTATCCTCACCGCCGATGAGATGCTGAATTTCGTTGATGCGGGGGCGGTGGTACGCTTCGTCACCACGCAACTGTCGATGATTCCCGGCTTACTCTCCTGGTGGCTGATGGTGTTTTTGATGCTGCTGTTTATGCTGATTGAACTGCCACTGCTAAAACGCGTAGTACGCGCCAGCGAACGGCACTCCCGCTTATTCACGGCACTGGAGGAAGGGATTCAGAGCGTGCTGGTCTATGCGCGAGTCAAAACGTTTACCGGTCTACTCGGTGGTGTGATTGTCTGGGCAGTGGCCCATATGATTGGGCTGAAGTTCGCCTTTTTGTGGGGCGTGCTGATGTTTATCTTCAACTACATTCCGGTATTGGGTTCGTTCCTGGCGGCAATTCCGCCGGTGATCCAAACCTTTATCATGTTCGATATCAAAACCAGTCTGATGATGGTGGCATTTTTTGTCGCTCTCAACCTGCTGCTGAGTTCGGTGCTGGAACCGCTGATGCTGGGCAAACGACTCAATATGACGCTGACAGTACAGCTATTGGCTTTCCTGTTCTGGCAAGCGCTGCTCGGCATCACCGGCGCAATTCTTGCCATTCCCCTCACCTTCCTGCTGAAAAAAGTCTGGCTGGCAGTGCGCCAGCCAGATTTAAGCAGCGAATAAAATATTGTCGTCCTGGGCACACAAGTGCCCAACGACAATGATTAACCCTGCCTGTTAATTAAATACCTTAAAAACACCACGCGAAATAAATAATATATTAAAAACAATTAAAAGTTAGTCAGAAATGGATATTAACGCCGTAAGGCAACCACTACAAAATTAATATTTGCGCCACTCAGACTTTAATCATAAAATCCATTAACCATTAAAATAACATCTAATGAATTCTTTCGTGATTAACAGGACTGTGACATGAAGAATGTGCTTATTGTTGATGATCATCCGGTAGTCAGGATGGCACTCCGATTATTACTTGAAACGGATAATATGAATGTCATCGGTGAAACTGATGACGGCTTTGAAGCGATGAACCTCACCAAAAGACTCTCACCGGATTTAATTATCGTGGATATCGATATGCCCTCCTACAACGGCATCGATCTGGTACAACGCTTACGCAACAATGACTTTGGCGGCGGCATCTTAGTCCTGACGGGCAAGGACGGCGATCACTACATCAAACGCAGCGCCAACGCAGGTGCGGATGGGTTTATTAGCAAACGCAATAATATGACGGAATTACACGATGCGATCAGAGCGATTAACGCAGGATACGGTTATTTTCCGTTAAATCGTAAACGCCATGGCATGGCCGATGATGAACCAGCGGACAAAGCGAAAATTGAAGCGCTTTCCAGTAAAGAACTTCAGGTGCTGGTGTTTTTAGCCAGAGGAATGAAAGTGGTCGAGATGGCACAAAAAATGAAAATAAGCGACAAGACAGTCAGCACTTATAAACGCCGCCTGATGGAGAAACTGGACATTCATAATATGGTCGGACTCTACGAATTCGCCAAACGCAATAATATCTCCTGAATCTCTCATGCTTAAATTAGCGTATCTGCTTACTCTCTTTTTTAGCCTGTTCATTCTGCCCGCGCAGGCGGAAGAGTCTCGGATGATGCAGATATTCAGTCGCGAGCAAATTATCCCACTGACGTTTACCCTGTCCGATAACGACTGGCGTTGGCTGGGTAAAAAACGCGAGATCAAAGTGGGTGTCTATGCACCCGATAATCCCCCTTTTAATCTCACCAGCGACGCGAATACCTTAGAGGGCTTATCGGCTGATTACACCAAACTGGTGCTGCATCATCTTGGGCTTCAGATAAAAACGCACTACTTTCCCAGTCGCAGTGCTGCCTTTGACGCCCTACAACAGGGCGCGCTGGATATGCTGGTTACGGGCGCAGGCAATCAGGAAACCCCGCCAGAACTCTTGCTCAGCCAATCAGTGGTTGATGACTTCCCCGCCATGGTGTCACAAGAAAACAGGTTGTCTGCCCGCCAGGATGAGCCTGCACAACTGCACATCGCCCTGCAGCGTGGCTACTTGAGTGATGCATGGGTGGAGAGCCGCTATCCAGAAGCAAAAATCACCCGCTACCCGTCCGCATTGAGCGCGCTAGCCTCGGTCGCATTTGGCGAAAATGAGGTGTTTATCGGCAATCTGACCTCTGCCAGCTATCTGATTGAGCGCAACTACGCTTCCACACTCTCGGTCGTGCGCATTTTTGAACGCACCGATGCTGGCCACCGATTTGTCTTCCTCGCCGCCAATGCACCGCTACTTCGCGCGGTGAATAAGGTTATTAATGCCATTCCACAACAGCAGCATCAGGCCTTATTTCACCAGTGGGGACAAAGCCTACCCGCTTCACTGGCTGCTCAGCCGCAACTGTTCAATGACAGTGAGCGGCGCTGGCTGCGCCAACACAAAGTGCTACGTGTGGTGATCAATCCCTTAGACGCGCCCTTTACCCTGAAAGATCGTCAGAACAGCTTCAATGGCATGACAGCGGATTTGCTGCGCTTGATTCATCTGCGCACCGGGCTGAATTTCAAAATGGTTGAAGCTTCCTCGGTCAACGACATGCTGGATAAGTTGAGCAGTCATCAGGCCGAGTTTGCCGGCTCACTGACCTACAGCGCGCAGCGGGAAGATCGTGCGTTATTTTCGCGGCCCTATGTTTATCCGCCCTATGTTTTAGTCAGTAAAGATTCGCTGGGATCGCCGAATTCACTCAGCGAGATCACCACTCTCGCTATTACTCCACAGCATGAACTCACTCAGTGGCTGACGGAAAATTATCCCCATATCAAACTGGTGAACGTTGAGAATGCCAGCATCGCGCTGCAAATGGTTAATGAAGGACGCGTCGACAGCGCGGTGAACAACCTGATATCCGCGCGATATATGATCGACCGCTACTTCAGCAATCGACTGCAGATTTCGGCGCGTCTGGGGGAACATCCTGCCCGCATCGCCTTTGCCATTGGGCGCGAAAACCCAGAGCTACTCAGCATTTTGAATAAAGCGCTGGCGGCCCTCTCTCCCCGCGATATTTCGCAACTGACGATGAAATGGCAGGGCACGCCGGATGTCAAACTGGATACTTGGCTGGCCTATCGCCACGAGTTCTATTGGCTGGCGGGGATCTTTGCGCTGCTGGTGATCACCTCTCTGTTCTGGAACTATCATTTGCACCGCGCGATACGCCAACGCAAAGAGGCACAGGCCCGTCTACAGGAGCAGGCCGCGTTTCAGCGGACTCTGTTTAACGGCACGCCGGTGCCGATTTATGTCATCAACAGTGCGGGAGAATTAACCAACAAAAATCCGGCATGGAGCCAGTTTTTTGCCGAAGAATACAGCCACATCTGCCAACTTCCTCTCAGTGATACCGCGCACCCATTGCACAGCATCTGCCAGGCACAAATGGCGCTGCTGGCGGAACAAACGTCGCGAGTCATGCCACCACAGCGTGGACAGATCGATAACGGACGCGAGCGACGTGAAGTGATCCATCGGGCTGAAGCCTTCCGTGATCATTACGGCAATATCGCGGGGTTAATTTGTAGCTGGCAGGATGTCACCGAGCATGAACGCCTGACGCGCGCGCTCTCTTTAGCCCGAGAGCGCGCCGAGCAGGCAAACCGCACCAAGAGCACCTTCCTTGCCACCATGAGTCATGAAATCCGCACGCCAATCAGCGCGATTATTGGCCTGCTGGAACTGGCGGTGACCGATCGCCAGCAGCAGCCGTGTGATAAGGAGTCGGTGCGGGTGGCCTATGAATCCGCGCAGTCACTGATGGGGCTGATTGGCGATATCCTCGATATGGCCAAAATTGAGTCCGGCAAGCTGGAGTTCACCCCGGAATGGGTAAGCTTTGAGACGCTGGCTGAACCCGTGGTGCGGGTGTTTTCTGGCCTGGCACGTCAGAAAGGCTTGCTGCTGCATTACCACATTGACGCACTGCATCCCGATGAAATCTATGTCGATCCGATGCGTCTACGGCAGATCCTCTCCAACCTGATCAGCAACGCCATCAAATTCACCGAGCGCGGATCGGTGGAAGTGCAGATTCGCAGTCAACCTCGTGAGGATGATCAGATTCAACTGGAATTGATCGTGCAGGACACCGGCATTGGCATCAGTGAGGTTGAGCAGCAGCTGATTTTCAATCCCTATGAACAATCGGCTTCAGGCAAAAAACAGAGCGGGACAGGATTAGGTCTGGCGATCTGCGAGCAGATGGTGGCGATGATGGGCGGATGCATCGCCCTGCACAGCCAACCCGGCCGCGGCACCCGTATTAGCGTGCATATCCCGCTCTCCAGCCGTAAAGCGTTGGATATCCCGGTCGAGGCAGTTTCCCAGCAGGAGTGTTGCAATTTGCCCCTCACCATTTTGACGGTGGACGATCACCCGGCCAACCGATTGTTGCTGAAACGACAACTCACTCGCCTGGGGCATAACGTGATTGAAGCAGAGAATGGAGAACAGGCGTTATGGCTATGGCAGGAAAACACCGTTGATTTGGTGATTACAGATTGCAGTATGCCAGTGATGGATGGTTTTGCCTTAACTCGCCAGCTGCGCCAAAAACAACGTGGACCCTTAACGATTATGGGATTGACCGCCAATGCCCAACCGGAAGAGCGCCTGCGTTGCCTGGATGCTGGCATGGATGATTGCCTGTTCAAACCGCTGCGTTTACCCCAGTTGGAAGCAATCCTGCATAACATCCCGCGTTCAGCTGCCGCCACTACCTCAAAGCACCTCAAGCTGCATCAGCTCCTCGACCTCAATGCGCTGCGCGATCTGGCACACCACGACGCCGAGATGTTAGAGCGATTACTGAGTGCCACCCGTGAAGAGAACCTGCGCGATATGCAGTTCGCCTACACCAGCTGTGACAAAGGTGACTGGCCAGCCCTGGAGCGTAGCCTGCATCGGCTGGCGGGATCGGTGCAAATCATCGGTGCGTTAGACATCGCCGCGCAGTGTCGCAAGCTGGAAGAGCTCTGCGTCACCCCCTTAGAGGCCGCTGAAATTAAACAGATGCTGGATGAAACTCTCAGTTGTGTGCAACTGCTTAACCAAGCCATTCAGAACTTCATTCAGGAACAGCGGGCCTCTTAAGCAATGAGGCTCGCTGTTTTCTCTCGTCAAGGAATTAATCCAGATTGTGTTGCAGCGTAAAGTCATACAGGTCGATCATATTTTTCAGTTCTAATTTTTCCATCATGCGGCACTTGTAGGTGCTGATGGTTTTGTCGCTGATGTTCATGATTTTAGCAATCTCAACAATTTTCATACCCTGCGCCAGATAACGCATCACATCCATTTCTCTGGCGGTGAGCGTGGCGATTTTATCCTGTGCACTGTGCGCCTCAGCGAGCATCAGCCGCCGTGCACGCGCGCCGGGAAAATAGCCGTAGCCACGGCGCATCGCACTCAGCGCATCATGCAACTCTACTAACTCTTTGCGTTTGCTGATAAACCCATCGGCGCCTGCACTGGCACAGCGCCGAATATAGTGTTCACTGTCCTTGCCCGACAGCACAAGAATACCGATATCCGACCCTTGCTGGCGGATGCGCTGTACAACGTCAATACCGTTAAGTGAAGGGATATCGATATCAATGATGAGTAAATCTGGCCGCAACTTTTTCACCAGCACAATGGCTTGCAAACCGTCATTCACCTCCGCAGCCACCACCAGATTTTGCTTTTCAAGCAGCAGCTTGACGGCGAAGCGCGTGACGGGGTGATCATCCACAATCAATACATTTTTCATTCTTCACCTTGCGCAGATTGGCGATTTCTGAATTTCATCGAGAGGGCTGCGGCAGCCACCTCAGTCACTCAGGGCTTATCTACAGGTTAAATCGGTCGTTCGGGCTGATGACTAAAATAAATAACCCGTTGAATGTCTGATTTTTGCGTATTGGTGAGTAAAGAAAAAAATGCACTGATTAAATGAATGAAATGCCTGCAAGAGTGATGTTATGGGGGGAATCGAACCGTGCATATGCTTGCCAGCAATTGCGGTTACGACCGAGAAAATCAAGAACGGCAAGCTGAGAGTGTATATGAGTAACTGCTGGAGACGTTATGGGAGAGAATATTTAACGTTGTTCTGACATCATATCTGGCGGGATTATCAAGGGCATTCGTAATGGCTTACCTGATTAGAGTGAAGCCATTACTCCTGGGAATATTAGAGCCTGTCAATAATTCTGTATAATTGCCACCGTATTAAAGGTGATCGCTCAGACGGTCACCGAACTCGACAATAAAGCGGCTCCTCGCGCAAGCGCCCCACCCGGATACGCGTGCTTTCTGGCATCGTGTGCTGATTGTCGTCCCTCAACCCCAGCATCACATTGTATCCGTTGAACAATCCGGCATCGCCCAACCGGGGCACCGGCAGCAGCCGGGTCGGCACCGTCAGCCAGAATCGCAAATCGTAATCACAGCCCAGCAAGGTGCACAGCAGCGCCATCACGTCTTGGCGGAGTTGTCCGTCAGGCATCCAGCCCTTCGCTTCTGCGGGATCGTCTGTTGAGAGCTCGACCCGCGAGCAGTACCCCGCAACGCGTGTTTCATCGCCCAGTATCGGATTTTGATCGAGCGTCATGCTGCCGCGTATTGAGAGCCGGGCGCGTTTTGCCACTGGCATCCTCACCGGATGGTGTGCAAAAACCTCAACTTTGGTATTCGGTGCCTGGCTGTTGATCACCGCTACAATGCCTTCCGCGGTGTGCGTGGTATGCAAGAGTGGTTGCAATATTGCCAGCAGGCGTGATGACGGTTGATCGCCGCTGTGGGTGATGCCCGTAAGCGCCATCAGGCTTTGCGAAACATTATCTGTACCGCCCGGTTCAAAGCTGGCCGGATAGTTGTATTTACGCCAGATGCGGTAAAACTGTGTCATCAAGCGATGATTGAAGATATCCAGAAACGCTGCCATCGCATCCGCACCGTCGCGGCCCTGATTGATATCGTCAATGATGCTGGTGGGCAACGGCGAATCCACGCCGTATAAGCCGAAGAAATGGGTTCTGACCGTTGGCGCGGCATCCGGATTGTCAGCGTCAGTTTCTGTGCGTTTCAGCTCCCCGGCGGGAAATCCCAGATGTGGATCGGGGCGAAAGCGCACCGGATCACTCTCTGGCGTACGGCCCGTGCCGAGACGGCTGCCGGTCGTCTGCTCCAGCAACTGGCAGAAACGATAAAAATTATACCGCGCCGTTTGGTCACGACCGTTATCATCCAACCAGAAAGGTGGCAACGGCTGGCTGTTTTCTTTGTTATCTATGCTCACATCAGCACCCTGTCAATGCGTCGTTCAGGCCAGGCCCATTCGGTGCCAGAAGCGGTCAACAGCACCGTCAGTTGGGTAAAGCGCAACAAGCTGGCGTACTGCGTCAGGAACTGCTCCAGCAGCTCGCAGAACAGGCGGGCATCACCGGTGCCGCTGAACTGCGTTTCATCGAGCGCCACGCGAATGCGCACGCCGTGCCAGTGATACGTCGAGTTATAGTCCTGACGCCAGCTGACGTGGCGGATACCGCTGATACGGCGGCGGTTGTTTTCGTCGTCGCTCCAGTCGAATAACGTCAGCACGGCGCGGAGGCTTGCAGCATCATTGATCATCTGGCTGAGAGCGCGTGGATGCAGCAGCGACATCAGGTGCCATTGATATAACTTTGTCGCTGGCGGGTAGTACGGCAGCGTCGGCACGCTGCGGGTCTGTCCGCGCATCACAAGATTGCCGGTAGTGTAATCAGCATCAAAGAGCGCCTGCTGCAGCGCCATACGCGGAAACGCACCATTGGTACAGGTGAGATCGAGCAACAGTTTCACGCCGAGCTGCTGCTCATGCGCGCGGCCACCCAGCATCAGCAGGGTGTCATGCAGGCCGCTGACGCCGCGCCAGATGCGCGTATGGAAATAACGTTCGGGCCACGACGATGCATATTTCAGCATCCCACCCTTCTGCCGGAAGTGACTGTAGGGCGTGTAGGGATAGCGTTCATCATCTTCCTCATCCTTCTGCACCACCGTGTCCACGCTGTAGATTTCGGTATGCCCGTCGGTAAGGCGGTGTGGGCGCAGGCGATAGTCCAGCTCCGCCGGGCGGGTCAGTAGTGGCTCCCCGGCAAGGCGGAACAGGTTAATCAGCGTCACGCAGTGCATGCGCAGGGCATCTTCCGCGATGGCAATCTCATACGGTAATGCCTGGCTCAGTACCAGTTCCAGTTCAATGTGCCTGGCGTCTGGCGCGAGGCTGATGTCCTGCGGAGAGTTAAGCATCAGAAAGAAAAAGCGCGACGGCGCGGTAAAATATTCCAGCAACGGCCTTATTTCACCGCACAGCGCCGGGCTTTCGCTGCCGGGCCACAGCGAAGGCAGTGAATGCTGCCAACACGGCGTGAAGCTGGCCGCAAACGGATAGGGTTCTGGGTCACCGCTGTAATGCAGTCGCACCTCGCGGATATACTGGGTCAGTGTCTGATAGAGCAGCGACTGCTGCACGCGGTCGCCGGTGATGTAAAGTGGAATATCTCGCAGATGAAGCGTGCGGGGCTCGCTCTGTACGGGAAAAGTGAAGCGCAGCCTCAGGGTCTGAAGGCCGTCCGGGCGGGTGTGACGCGTGACGCGCTGCAGTCGGAACGGATGAATGACCAGATCCTGCGTGGTGCGGTACGGGCAGCGTATGCCGTTCTGGCGTTCGGCGGTACTCACTGGCAGGCTCAGCAGACCGGTTCCAGCAGCAAGCGTCTGTGCCTGCAGATACGTCTCCGGCTCTGCCGGATTCAGCTCCAACACGGCGGTGGAAGGCAGCGTGCGGTTGACCACCGGCAGCAGGTGGCTCAGCAATGGCTCGGTCAGCTCGGGGATGTCGTCATCAAGCTTGCGCCGCATCTGGGCCATCATCAGCGAGAAGCCCTGAAACAGCTGCTCCACCGACTCCTCTCTCTTCAGCGACATGCCGTCTACGCCGAGGCGGCGGCCTGCCTCCGGATGTTGCTCAGCAAACTCACGCGCAGCGGCCTTCAACCAGCGCATCTCACTATCAAAGTAGCGTAAAAATTCGTGGTCTGACACGGTTACTCCCTGTTCCGTACCCGCAGTTCGCGGTTATTCAGTTCGATAACGCTGGGATTATCCGCGTCCATCTCTGTACGCAGCAGCGTAATGCGCCAACTGTCCTTCGCCATATCCGGATAAAGGAAAAAGGCTGCCACTCCCACGGCCTGCACGTCATCCGCCAGCGGAACATCCACCGTAGTGGTGTTGCCTGGCAGCACCCTGACTGTGACCGGCGTGCCCGACAGACTCTGTGCGATCGCGGCACCATCCTGCCTGAGCAGAGTGCTGTAGCTGGCCTGAGTAAAGGCTGCCGCGTTGCGCAGCGGCCAGATACGCACTTCGACCGGCGAGGACATCTGGCCTTCATCGCTGTTCAGCGCGGCGCGGGCAGTCAGTTGCAGGTGCAGCGTCTCCACCGTCGGATAAAACACCGCCCGGCTGACGCTGGCGGCCCCTTTTTTCACACTCTGGGTCAGGCCACAGCCTGTCAGCATCAGTGCCACCGCCAGCGGCAGGGCAATACGGGACAGCGCTGATAACTTACTGTTCATCGTTACCTCCGCCATCGGCAGAAAAGACGGCAGCAGGCAGCTTAAATCCCCGCAGCTTCAGCAGGTCGAGCGGCCCGCCATAGCTCTCTGTGCGCAGAATCAGCGAGAGCGGCTGTCCGTTCCTGCCGCTCCAACTGACCCGCCAGCGGCTGCCGTCAATCTGCTCGCGACGGCTCTGGTCCAGCAGGCGTATCAGCGCCCACGGGCCGCTGAAACGCTGTGCTGTTTCCGGTGGCAGTGCGGTGTCACCGCTCTGATTGAGAGGAATGTAGCTCAGCACCGCCTGTGGGCTGGCGGTCTGCCTGTCCGGCCAGCGGAAGGACATCCATTCTGCCTGCTGGTTGAAGTATTTGAGCATGGCGTCGTCAAGCAGCAGCGTGGTTTCCATAATGCCGCGCTGCGGACGCATCTGGACGTCGAAGCGCAGGTTGGCTTCTCCCGAGGCAAAAGCCAGCCTCCCGGTACGTGATAAAAGGTTGATGGCGTTGAAAAATGCGGGACTGACAGTCAGCGTCTGCTGCGCGGAAGCTACCGGCACCCATTCATCGCCCTGTTTTTCCACCAGGCCATGTAACTGCTGGCTGACAAACTGCTCAACAACACCGCTCTGCGGAGCGATAAAATGAGCCAGCAGCGGTACAGAGGCGTCGCTGGTACTGCTGACAAACGGGTATCGCCCGCCAAAACCTTCCTGCCAGCTGTTCACCACCCGCTGCTGCCAGGCACCGTTAAGGGCCGCAGCGGCAGGCTCCATCACGCTCTGCCAGGCCTGGTCCAGCGGTTCGCTGAAGGCGGCGGCAAATCCGCTCCAGTCCTGGCCGAGGCTGGCCGCCAGCAGCGCCCCCCGGCTGCGGGCGATAGCGAGCACGCTGTCACGGCTGTTCAGCGCTTCTTGCATCAGGGAGAGCATCCCAGCCTGCGGGTCGCTGGCAGTCGTCACCTGCTGCAGCATCAGTCGAACCTGAGTGACCTGCAGCAGATAATCCTGCAGCGTCAGCCCGCCGGGTGGTGCGCTGCCGTTTTTCCGTCTTCAGCAGGCATCAGCGCCAGCAGCGGCGCGAAGGTCTGCACCACCACGTCAGCGGGTTTGCTCTCCGTGCGGCTGAGGCCGGTAACGCCTGTATCGCTGTCACCGGTGACCAGCTGTTTTGCTGAATTCAGCAGCGACTCACCTGCGGTTCGTCCCTCCTGGCCGACGCCCGCCTGCCAGCGCAGCAGTGTCAGCAGCGGCGGCAACGGCGAGCGCTGGCTGTCGCCCAGCAGGCTCAGCTGGTCGAGTGTATCGCTCAGCGTGGCACCGCGCTGCCACTGGATACTGTTAATGAATGCCAGCCATGCTGCTGCATAATCGGCGAAATAGCGCTCAGTAAGGCGGGTGCGCAGTGCCTCCTCGCTCAGCACCTTCATGGCAGCCGTTTTGCCATCGTCCAGCACCCGGTCAGTTGTTACCTGACGGCTGGCGGCCACGCGGGCAATCAGCGTTCGCACGTCCTGCTCCCAGGCCTCGCGGGTGAAAATCCCCGGCAGGGTGGCGTCAGTGTCAAGCAGGCTGTCGCCATCACGTCTGGCCATCAGGTCGCTCAGGGAAACGGCAGGATGGCGCTTCATCGCCTGCTGCAGCACCGACTGGTAGAGCGCGTTCTCGCTGTTACGCAACCCTTTCTGACTGCGCAACAGCGTGCGCACGGCGGCCACCAGCGGCGCGTTCGCACGCTGACGCCAGTCGGGATGGTAAGGCAGTTCGCGGCTGTAAAATCCCAGCATATCCGTGGAGAGCATCAGCCATTCGCCGGGACGGATACGGCTGTCCGGCGCATACCACAGTGGAACCAGCGTCTGATTAAGAAACGTGGGTTCTGCCTGCTCTGGCTGGGTCAGCATCAGGTACGCTTTCAGCTGGTCATAGGCCTCCGTCGCGCGGGTGCGGCGTTCCGGTGCATCCGGTGGCAGATCAGCGTACTGACGCAACTGTGTGGAAAGTGCTGCCATCACGGGGCTCAGCATCAGGCGCTGACTCTGCTGCTGCCAGGCGGACCACAAGCGGTGTAGTTCACGGGCATTCTGGTCCAGCCCGAAGCGCAATTGCAGCGGCGTGCCCTCGCGGGCGCGGTACAGCAACACATCAGTCCGGCGCTGCAGTTCACGCAGTTGGTGCAATTGCTCTGGCTGTGAGGCAGACGCGATCATTTGTGCCAGCAGCGCACTGTTCTCACGGACAAGGCGGGTATTCAGATACGCCGACGTCAGCATGCCCGTGCACCACAGCGCCATCGCCAGCAGCAGGCCACGAAACAGTCCGTCGCGCAGTGTCAGCCGGTCACGGCGGCCCCGGCGAATGCTGGCCTGATGCAGTACGCCGTACCATGCGGGCGACAGACTGCACTCCCGGTAACCGGCGTGCTGGCCCGGTGGTGCGGGCGGCATCATAAACAGCCCTGCGAACAGGACGCCGCTGCGTATGCCTGCCAGCGGCTGCAGGGCAGCGGTGAGCGTCACCAGCGTCCCTTCGCGGATGTCCTGCGCCAGCTGCAACAGCCAGCTCCAGCGGCGGTTGTGCTGCACCTGCGCCATGCCATCGGTTACCAGCGAGGGAGCCAGCGCTTTCAGCTCGTCAGAAATATTTTTCTGCATGCCCGGCGTCCAGCAGACGCCGGTGCTCTGACGCGGGCGATCATATTGTTCATGTTCATCCGCCCGCTGTGCCATGGCATAAACCGGCAGACGCCAGCCAAGGCGTTCTCCTGTGCGTTTCAGCTGCCGCCAGAGTGCGTGCTGCGTGTGTTCATCACGGGATGGCGTATCGGCGGCGTCGGTCACCCACAGCATTGCGCTAAGGGCACAACGTCTCCGGCGTCGTTTCAGCCAGGTGAGATCTGCATCCGCTATCTGACCGGGTTCACCACACCAGAGCAGGATGCCACGCCAGCTCACCTGCCAGCGTTCTTCCGTCAGCCCCGGCAGCAGGGCATTAACGTGTTCCGTCTGCCCGGTGACCAGCAGCCACGGTAGCCGTTTTTTGCGCCATGGCCAGAGGGACAGCGGATGTCGTTCACACAGCGGGCCAAAGACCCGCTCTGCTTCCTCTTCCTGCTTATCCGTCGGAAAACGCCAGGCAAGCAACTGCACGGCAAAGCCAAAACGGGCCACCAGCAGCCAGAGCAGAATAATTCCGGCCTGCACAATCCAGACGGTAGCCGGGTCGGTGAACCATACCGGGGCCTGAACGTGGCACAGCGCCAGTAACAGCAGGGCAACCAGCAGCCAGAACAGTGAAGCCATTTTACTCATGAGAGGATACGTCCGGGTTCAGCCATTCATCGTCCAGGCGGTAGTGCCAGAGTTTCAGCGCTAGTGGTACGGCGAACGTCAGCAGCAGGACATAAAAGATAAAGCCCCCCGCCAGCCACGGCCACAGGGCCAGGCGAACGGAGGGAGGCGGCAACAGGCCGAACAGGGTAATAAGACAGGCGGAAGCCCCCAGCCACGCCAGGGGATAGCGGGAAATCCTGTCCTGCGGCCAGGCAACGGGATCGGCTGGACGGACGCTCAGCTGCACGCAGGCGAGATTATCACCGCATGGCGTCACCACCAGCTGGCCCTGCTGGCCGGTGTCGGTGGCCGCTGCGGCCAGCGTGAGCGCCAGCACAAAACCGGAGCGGCCCTGATCGCCCACCAAAGCGGGCAGCAAATGCTGACCTTCGGCTGGCAGCGGATCCCCAGCGATATCCAGCACGGAGAGCAGCGTATTGCGGGCGCGGGGATCAAGCCCGGCATCCCATAAATGTCGGCGGTGGCCCGGTGGCAGTTGCTGCACGTCCAGCCATGCGTTAAGTTTTTTTCTGGTGCAGAGGCAGACGTCAGCAGCGGGCGGAAGAGCCAGACCGGGCGGAACGGCAGTTGTTCCGGCAGGCGCTGGTTGTGCGGTATAAACAGCAGCGCCGCGCTGAATTCGGCTGCCTTGCTGTCATCCGTGATCTGGTGCAGGCACAGCAGCAGGCGTGGAATATCGGCAGGTTCATCACACCATGTTTCCAGCAGTTCGGCCCCTGCAGGCTGAGACAGCCAGTTAAGGCGGCTGGCGGAGAGCTGACGGCCCTGCTGGCGTAGCCATGCCTGCATCAGCGCCTGACGGCAGTCCTCTTCCGGCTGACCTGCTGCACTGAGCCAGATGTCCACCACCGGAAGCGCACTGAGTGCGGGCTGCAATGGCCCCAGCAACGCAGTAAACAGCTGGCGCAGCGGAGATTCCCCGAGCATGCTGCCTTCTTCCACAGGCAAACGCAGCGTGACCGGCGGGGCCTCAGGTGGCACACCGCTTATGCCGGTGATACGCTCCATCAGCTCTGGCTCGGGAGTGACCAGATGCCAGGCTGCCAGCTTCAGGGCGCTGTGGCCCTGCGTTCTCCACTGCGCCTGCTGACGATCAAGAAACAGGTGCCGGAAATCAATTTCGCGGCGCTGATGGAGCAGATGGCTCAGCCAGAACAGCCCAAGCGCACCGGCGACCAGCAACGGCGCGGCCAGCAGCCAGAACCAGAAACGCAGGCTGGCAAAGCCACGCTCCAGCGGCCAGGTGAACAGCAGTATCACCCCGGCCACCGACACACAGACTAACGGCAGCAATACCCACATCCACCAGGCCGGAAACGCCGGGCGCGACTGACGCGCCACCGGCGGCAAAATCCATCGCATGCTTTACTCTGCTCCTGCATTCGGCAACGTGGTGCGCAACACGCAGCCGCATTTTGCCTGACATCCATCCACAATCACCGCTTTGCCGGACATGGTCCAGGTCGGGTGACCTTCAGTGACCGCCACCTGGCCGTGCTGTGGGCATGAAACCGCGTCCCCCGCCAGCATCACTTTTTTACCGTCAAACAACGCTCCAGAGGCAGTAGCAACTTTGCCGCCGTGCGAATGGGGATCGCCTAATCGAATGACTCCGCGCATTTCTTTGCCCTTTTAGTTCATTCTGTAAATATTTACTGGCGAGTAATCGTTGTTTTTATGTTTTTCATTGAGCATTCCCTTTGCTAAACCGTTCTGAAATTTCTGCGGGTAATGTCGCAGCTGTTTTATCAACACCAAAGGCATCAGAGTAAAATCCAGACATCACCATCAACACAAATGGCGTTCCGGGTTTACGCTCAGTTGTGTAGTTTTGCGATTGCGCTAATACGCTATATGTTTTTTCCTTATCAGAGGGGATAAGAATACCTGCACCTTGCAGTATGATGCTGCACTCCGGAAAGTTTTCTCGCTCAAGGTCATCTTTATCGACGGTAATAACAGTCACAAATTGTAAAGAATCATCACTGCCAACAATTGCCATATATTCGCCAGCAGCGTTTCTTTTGATATAAAGGTCTGCACTGCCCTCGATTTTATAACTACCTTGCATATCAGGACATGAAGAGTTGGCGCTTGTCGTTACGCAGCCAACCAGAAAAAATATCATCACAGTAATAAATTTAATTACGGTTTGTTGGTTCATTATGCTCATCCTTGTTTATCTGTAGACAATCCCAATTCCGGGTTGCAATGCATACGGTCCCAACCCTTGTAGTTTTTAACGTCAGGAACATGATTGGGAATGTTTTGCCAGTTGGGTTTCCAGGCAGAAATCGACCACGGTTTTTTATCGTTTACTGCATTCCATGAAATATACTGCCTGCCCCAATCAAGGCCTGAACTCCCGGGCATCAACCGGGCATTTTTCGGATTGTTATGTACATCCTTGTAGGTATAAGGAATACCTTCACCACCAGGAAGTAGACGCGGATCATCAAAAGGCTTTGAGCTCATATAGAGATCGCCTGATTTGGTCTTAATAAAGCCCTGATTGTTTACAACGGTAAAAGACACCACATCTTCTAAGGACGGCTTATCATCGCCATATCGCTCTGCTCCGCCACCCGGCATAAATCGGGCATCGTGCCATGTTTCGCCATAGTCTTTAGAAACCATTACACCTGAAACATCATAATAGGTTATCGCAATATATTTATCAGAAGGGTGGATATATTTTTTAGTAAAGACACGATAAAACTGCGATGACACTTCGCTATGGATATTACGCTGAGTGTCAGTAAACCAGAGTGCGCCTTCGCAATTAAATCCCACCAGTTCAAGATAGCGGTGATCGTCAAAGCGATATACAACCTGAGTCGGTGGCGCTTTAGGTACAGCCTGACACCCGGCAAGTACAAATAATCCGCTTAATAAAATCAGTTTCTTTTTCATTTACCCGGCTCCGCTGTGGACAGCCCTAAATCCGGATTGCACTGCATACGGTCCCAACCCTTGTAGTTTTTAACGTCAGGGACTTGATTGGGGATGTTCTGCCAGTTGGGTTTCCAGGCAAAAATCGACCACGGTTTTTTATCATTTACTGCATTCCATGAAATATACTGCCTGCCCCAATCAAGGCCTGAACTCCCGGGCATTAACCGGGCATTTTTCGGATTGTTATGTACATCCTTGTAGGTATAAGGAATACCTTCACCACCAGGAAGCAGACGCGGGTCATCAAAAGGCTTTGAGCTCATATAGAGATCGCCTGATTTGGTCTGAATAAAACCCTGATTGTTTACGACGGTAAAAGACACCACATCTTCTCTTTCCGGACTCGAGGCTCCATAGCGCTTTGCTCCCCCACCCGGCATAAAACGGGCATTATGCCAAGTCCTGCCATAGTCTTTAGATACCATTACACCCGAAATGTCGTAATAGGTTATCGCAATGTATTTTTCAGAAGGATGAATATAATTTTTAGTGAAAATTCGATAAAACTGCGATGACACTTCGCTGTGGATATGACGCTGCGTATCCGTAAACCAGAGCGCGCCTTCGCAGTTAAATCCGACCAGTTCCAGATAGCGGTGATCGTCAAAACGATAAATAACCTGAGTGGGTGGTGTTTTAGGTGCTGCCTGGCATCCGGCAAGAACCAGTAACCCGGTTAATAAAATCAGTTCCTTTTTCATCGCCATAATCCTTGTACTTAAACCAGCGGCTTGGGCATATCCCATTGCAGGACATCCACCATTGTATTTTCCATATCCCGTTTCGTTCCCGGTTGAACGCGCTGACGTGAGCCATAGTCATTCACCACGCCGAACTCGCCTGTTGGCATGGGTTTATCTCCGGTTTCCGGCTTGTTCATCAACTTTTTAAAATCATCAGGTAAGACACCTTCCTTGTAGTATCTTTCTACTTTAGGCTCAGGGTTATCCGGCCTGCGCCAGTCCGCGCTTAACAGCAAACTCTCCCAAAAATCTCTGTCTTCATAAGCATTGTTATGGCCAATCGCCAGGTCATAGGCCGTTGATTTTCGTGAAACCTCAACACTGGCCACAATGGAGGAGTGCTGGCTGAAGGAAGTATCCATGTCTATCGCTCTTTTAAGCTCCTTTTCAGTCATGCGGCGACGATAAGTGATACTCTGGGGACCGCCAGGATGGCCAGTAAAGCGTCCATCAACAATTTCCCGTTTTTCCCCCGGTTCTAGATTAATATCCTCGGCATCAAAACGAGCCTGAAGCTCAGACAGCTGTCTGTCAGTCAGCGGGCTGTTATTATTTAATCTGCCGTAAAAAGCCGGAGTATTAGGGACTGGCACACTTTTACTCTCGTCAATAAAACGCTCAGACCTCATCGCTGCTCTGGCGATTTTCGGGTCGTTACCCGACAGCTTTGCCTTGTAGTTGTCTGCTCCCTGAGCCATCAGCTTAAAATCAAAAGGCTCAGGTAAAGGCAGGCCGCTTACCGTGACGTCGGTATACGAATAGCTTGGGTTCTTTTCGGGATCGTCCGGCTGTTCCAAGGGAGGGACAAAGTGACAGCCACTTTTCTCGCCTACCCTCTGGTCTTTGCAGAACACCCGCTGGCGCAGATTGTCCCCCATCGCGCTGTAGATATTGTCGGGTATTCCCCGCCAGCCAAATCCCTGTATCGGCAACATGGACACGACCTGGTCATTGGGGCAAAAGTAGTTGTACACCATACCGAAGTTGTTGCGGCTGTAACGGGCGTCACTCCACAGGCTGTTTTGCGCTTTTAACGCCAGGCAGCCCGTATCGGTGATGCTCTGAATATAGGCAGGATCATGAGCCGGATTTCCTGGCTGATAGCGCGGGTTAGTCGCCATCAGTCGGCAGAAATTCGCCAGCGTTTTTTGCCGCCCCGAAGAGGACTGCTGGTTACCCGGAAGCGTATCTTCCAGTATCCGGCTTTCCAGCGAGTAGGGAGAATGATTCAGTACCGTACAGTCAGCAGGTTCTACGCCTTCGGCTTTGACCCACATATTGGCCAGAATGGTGATCAGCGTCCCCTGACTGTGGGCAACAATATTGATGGTATCAAATTGAGCCTGTGGGTTTTGTCTGATCGCCAGAATCAAATCCGCCAGACGCCGGGCAGCGTAAGCCTGGTAAATACGATGAGGATTCTGATATATCGGATGGCTCCAGTCCTTTTTATTCCCTCCAGGTCCCTCCCAACGCGACATCAGTTTGCCAATAATGGCGATGTTCATGCCAGCGCCCCCCGGGCCGAACATATCCGGAATACAGGTTGTGGCATTGGCGAAGGTCCCGCCGCCTTTCGCTGAAGCAGGATCGAGCCAGTTCCTCAGGTTATCAATATTGGCGTTATCGTGGTTCTTTATGATGCGGGCATCATTCTCTTTGTAGGTGTCGTAGGCCAGATCGGCAGCATTTTTATTTCTTCGCAGTTCTTCCCGGTAGCGCTGCTGGTCAGCAACAAAGGCCGCGTGTTCCACGGGTTTGTATCCCCAGTAGAATGGAATCACCGGGGAACGGTTCACTTCACCCACGCAGGTCTGATCCGTCACCGAGCAGGTTTTGGTCGATATACGCCCGTCGGCATCCGAAATCATGAACTCATGCGTTTTCCATTCATGAGGATGCAAGTCCGTTCTACCCAGACGGTCATTCAGACCAGCGCAAATTCCGGTATCCTGATTCTCATAAGCTTCACCCACATCGTTCACGCCATGCACCAGAATGACGATGCAGGGTAGAGGGGGTTTACACGCACAGTTTTGAACGGTCATCTCACCACTGTCAGCGGGACGACACACATCGTTCTTAGATAAAAATTTTGGATTGCGCTTATCATCTTTCATGGCTTCACTCCTTTGACGAGCTCAAGGGCCGCATTTTCCAGCTCATGCATGCTCAGTAGCTGAGACTCTCCGTTCTCATCCGTAATACCTTCAAGTACCGAACCGTCCTGACGGTGAATGCGGAACTTTTGATTTTTGAGAATATGTTCAGGGTCACCCTCCATATGCAGTCGGTACTTCAGTGCATACTCTCCTTCCTTAAACGACGGCATGGCCTGGTTGATACTGTCGCCACCCTGGTAGACCAGATTCGGCGTTTTCTGCACAATACGGGTCGGCCCCAGCTCTTCAATCACACCATCTTTAATGCGAATACCGGCCCCACCGCACATCAACAACAGCTCCTGTTTGGCATTCAGCACAATCCGGCCATTGGTACTGGTTACCTGCATATCCGCGAATGAGGTCAGCTCCATCTGGCCCTTCTGCGCCTGAATCTGCACTTTGCCCGCAGCGGCAATCAGCTTCATGCCGAGCTTATGGGCAAACAGTGATACCATCTGACCTGCGGCAACGGAGAACTGGCGGAAGACGCTGAAGCTGGCATCCTGCCCGGCGGTGGCAATCAGGTTTTTACCTGCGGTGTGCTGTAGGGATTCTGGCGTGGTCTGTGCGATCCCGGCTTCGCCATGTACCAGCACGCCAGGTTCTTTTAAGGTGTTTAAAGAAATGTTTAACGCCTGCTGGGCGGCAGTACCTGCCGGTGATGCCTGCGCCATAGAGGCTGTCTGCTCCAGCGTTTTAGCCAGCGCCAGCGCCTTTTCCAGTTGCGCAATGGTTGCGGTCATATCCAGCTGCTGACCTTCCGCTTTAGGCCGGGCCTCGCTGGTGAGCAGTACGCCTCTGGCACCGCGCAAAGCAATATGAGCATCGGTACGCAGCTCGGCGCCTTCACCGCGCAGCGCCTTTTCTTTATCAACCAGGCTACCGAGGTTCAGCTCACTGATACCGGAGTGCGGAGTACTGAGCCGGATAAACTCATGCCCGCGCCAGTCATCCATCAGCAGGGTGTTCTGCGCCGGGGTCAGCAGAATGTTACGTTTGTGGTTCTGCTGGGCAACATGGTCAGCATGGCGTGAATCGTGCATGACATGGGCGATATACGGGCGATCAATATCACCGCTTTCAAAGCCAACCATTACACCAGTGCCATCCATTAACGGCCAGTGGAAGCCGTATTCTCCCCCTGCATAAGGTTTTGCCAGGCGTATCCAGCAGCTTTCAAAACCCTTCTGCCACTCACCCCGGTCAAGATCGAAGCGAATGCGATAACGGCCCTGAGTATCAATGTGGGAGTAGGTATCATTTTCCTGCGTTGATGATACGCGGGCAGGCAAGGTTCCGCTGATGGTCGGCCAAGAGAGTTCTTCTGGTCGCCATGTGAAATCACGACTCCAGGGAACAGCCGTGAACGTGATGAAATAAGCGGAATCGCGGGAGATATTCTCGCAATCAGTGCTGACGACCAGTAACCCTTCTGGCGCATCTGGCCACGCCTTACCTGGGGTCGTGATGATCATCCCCGGGCGCAGCGTCATGCAGTTGGATTTACCCTCAAACGTCACCAGCTTACTGAGATGACGTTCACTGCGGATACCTGCATACCAGATGCCCTGGCCGGGTTGCTCCTCATACGCTTTTCCGGCATCGGGATAATGCTCCGCCCAGCGATGGTCAGTGCCACGTAATGCTCGATATTCCTCGCTGGTGCGGGCTTCCGCTTTCATATCGCTTTGTGCGCTGCGGTAGTTGTCATCATTGACGCCGACCTGCTTCGGCACGGCATTGCGAACTACATGCATATCCCAGACCGATTCCAGGCCACCGTCAAACAGCCCGGAAGGATGTCGGAAAGGTATTGCCGGACCTTTTATCCAGCCCTGCGCGTGATCGGTGAAGATAATGGCATCTTCATTGCTTTCTTCATCATACTGACGATAGAACGACACACCGGCATCCGACAGACGTCTGGCGATATGCGCATAATCGGACTCTTCGTACTGCATCATAAAGTCACGTAGCGGATAGCGGGTGTTGAGCTTCAGGACAAAGCCCAACCGGTCAATCAGATGATTTTCCAGCGTCTTTTCAGTCAGACTGATAATGCTGTCATTGAGGTAAACTGCGCTGTTGCGCCCCTGCGTCATGCGCACCATCTTGTGTTCAAGCACAACGCTGTAGTGGGTCTGGTCGGCGCTGGTATTGTGCTGACGGAATTGCGTGATGATGCCAGGCACGATGCGCGGAGTGAGTTTTTCCCAGGGTTTGCCATCCGGATACATCAACAATTCAGCAGAGTAGTTGATCAGCAGCGTCGCAGGGATATCGCGGGTGGTGCTGGTAAATTCAACCTCATACCGGGGGATCTGACTCAGCGCTTCACTGCCGCTGAATTTCAACACCGAAATCTGAATATCCGGGCGCTCCTGGCTGAGTTTTTTCAGACGGAGTTGGTAATGGTTACAAGCTCCGTATTTACCACTCTCAATGATGTAATCCGCAATTCCCATGGTTTCCCTTCCCTTTTATCCCTGTTTCAACCCAGTCACTGAGTCAGTAAAAACAACCTCAATCCACCCCACAATCCCGCAGTGAGTAAAAGCAGTGAAACAAATGCCATCTGCGGCGAGCGCCACCACTGCATTTCTGCAGGGCCGCTACAGCGAACGATGTCCCGATGAGCGTCCGTTTTCGCGACTTCTGGTAATCGCTTTTCCAGTTGCTGTAGTAGTGACTGGCGTTCAGTGTCGTTTCCAACCCGATATTTACCTGAATAGCCAAACTTCAGCATGCGTTGATAGCAGACCAGTAAGGTTTCTGAGGGTGCTGGTTCGCGCAGCAGATTTTGATGTGTTCGTAGAAATGCTCGCCACCATTGAGATGCCCAAGAAAGTGGCCTTGCAAAGGTGTGCGCCTCCACCAGGCTGAAATATCAGCGCCCGGAATGGTCATGATCAGTTCGTCGAGAAAGACGCAATGGGCAAATTTGATTTCGTCGCAGAGAGGGCCTGGCGCACCGGCTGTATTGAGTTGGTCCTGGACCTGATGGACCATGCTAAAGCAACGCTGGTAGAGCGCATCATCAACCGTGATGGATTGTCCGTTACGGACAGCAAGCGCCAGCAGCCAGGTATCCTGCATTAGTGTATCGAGGGTAGAAATTGTTACGTGGGAATCTTGAGAAATCATTGGCACCATCCTGGTGTTATCTGAGCGTTGTTAATCCTTTAACGCTGTTTGAATTTTAGGAGTTAAGACTGTTTGCACTACCCTTTGTGATGGCTGACAGATGACGCTGGAGCCTTTATCCACTAAGCCCCATCAAGGCCACACTGGTAGAGATACTATTACCTAGGGTGACAGTTAATCAAGTAAACAGTATGAAAACCTGATCTAAGTCGAATTTACGCTCCAAAAATTAGATCCATTTAATTGTTTATTTTTGTACTGACTACAGCCTTGTCCTGCCCCAACATTGTTAGCCTGAGCAGAATTGCTGAAGCTCCTCTACGTAGCAGACAAGGCTGAATTTCATCTGATTGCTCCCTACGAGCGAATAGAAGAGACGGTACCCAAATGGCAACCGGTCGCAAAACGTAGGTAGGTTCCAATACAGCGAATCAAGTAGCCTTTAACAAGGGTGGCGTTATAGGGCCGAGTCGACGCTCACGAATTAATGGCGATGAATAAATGCCGCCGCTGTATCCAATGCATGACGCGTAGCATCCAACTGGATATCCCGCTGGAACACGTGGTGCATGCCGTCATATATATCCAGTTTCACCGCACCGCCTGGTTCCGCGGCTTTGCTCGCCAGACGAGTAGCATCATCCAGCAGCAACTCCTCGCTCCCGACCTGAATTAACAAAGGTGGCAATGCAGCAGCATTTGCGAACAGCGGGGATGCACGTTGATCTTGCGCATCATGGCCCTGCAAATAGCCTTTGGCGGTATCCTGCAGTATTGCGGGCTGGAAAATCGGATCGCGCATCTCTGGATCGTTAAACGATGCGCCGCTAAAAGTCAGATCGGTCCAAGGCGAAAACACCGCCGCCGAACGGATAGACGCGGCCAGTTGCGGATATTGCAGCGCCACCAATGCCAGCGCCCCACCCGCTGAATCCCCTACCAGAGTGATTTGAGTGATCCCACTGCTGATGAGTCCTTCCAGCACTTCAACCACCTTCTCTGGTGCCGCCGGGAAGGGATGTTCCGGTGCCAACGAATAGTCCAGCACGAAGGTTGAATAGCCGGTACGCGCCGCCAGTTGACTGGCAAAGCCGCGATACGCCTGCGCGCTACCCAGCATATAAGCGCCGCCGTGAATGAATACGATCACACGTTCGCTGCGCGCGGCCTGAGGATGCAGCCACCAACCAGAGGCATCGGTTTGCTCCATGCGCACACCGTCCGCCAGAGGCGTTTGAGCGCACATCGCGTCATAGTATTCACGCATCGAACCCGTAAAGTTGCTGCGATGGTCCTGCAGTTCAGCCAGCGATTGTGCGACCTGATGACGGTCATGCGCGGTTAAAGGATGTCTGGTCATGTTCATGATGTTCTCCAACGTGTTTGGGTGTGGAGCCACGTTAAGCCATTCCCATTTCGGCAACTAGCTGGCTTAATGGAATACCATCTATTCCAGACTGGACTTCATATGGACCGACTTGATGCCATCCGACTGTTTTTGCGCGTGGTAGAGTGCGGCAGCTTTTCCGCCGCTGCCAAAGAAGCGGGCGTCGGCCAGTCTGCCGTCAGTAAACAGGTCGCCGCGCTGGAGAGCCAGTTCAACCAGCAACTCCTGAAGCGCTCATCCCGAGGCATCGCCTTAACCGAAGCGGGCAAAGCCTTCTACGACGGCGCAGTGCGCCTGCGCGATGAGTTTGAGCAGCTGGAAACCCGCGTGAAGTTCGGTGCGGATGAGGCGGCAGGCACGCTGCGCATCTCCGTCGCGCCGGTGTTTGGTCGCTTCTACATAGTGCCCCGCTTACCTGCCCTGCTTGAACGCCACCCCGCGCTTAACATCGAACTGCGTGTCTCTGAACGACATGTGAATCTGATAGAAGAGAATATCGATGTCACCATCCGTCACGGCGAATTGCAAGATTCGGCGCTGACGCAACGCAAGCTGGCGGAAAGCCCATTGATCACGCTGGCCAGCCCGGAATACCTTGCGAAGCATGGTGCCCCCACCTCACCCGCTGAGTTGAGCGGACATCAGTGCATTGCCTTCAATGGCGGACGCGGTGTGCATCCGTGGCGGTTTTTAGATGGACACGGAAAACCGTTTACGCTGATGCCTCAGGGACGGTTTCAAAGCAATGACGGTGAACAGCAACGTGCTGCTGCATTAGCTGGGATGGGCATTACGCAGTTCCCGGCGTGGCTGGCTGGACCGGATTTGGCGTCTGGGGCGTTGGTGCCGGTGTTAAGGGAGTTTGCGGTGGGGTCGATGCCGATAAGCGCAGTGTTCGCGACAAAGCAGATGACGAACAGTAAGGTGAGAGTGTTTGTGGAGTATTTGCTGGGGACGTTGCGGGAAGATTTGCCGCTGGGGGTTGGGGAGTGAATAAGGGGGATGGAGAATGAATCGGGAGGTGAGCGTGGAACCCACATTGCAGCAGGTGATCGATTTTGTGCGTGAGATTTCAGGGGATGTTAAGTCGGTGATTACCGAGGATACTCGGCTGGAAGCGGATTTGGGGATTGCTGGGGACGACGGAATTGAGCTGCTGGAAGAGGCAGAGAAGCGGTTTGGGGTTTCGTTTGTGACTGAGGGGAGATCGTTTAAGGAAACGTTTGGGTTGGGCGAGAATGAGTATCTTTTTACTGCTGAGGGGCTGGATTTATTCGGGGTGGGTCGGTTGATTGGGTGGTTGAAGAAGGAGCCGCGGGCGGTGGTGCGGGATATTACGGTTGGTGAGCTGTGGCGGGTGTTGAGGGGAGCGAATGTTTAATACAATTC
>NZ_BBOC01000022.1:0-65493 GCF_001485335.1 Type-D symbiont of Plautia stali
GCGCGCGGCTTTACCCATCGCGATAAAATCATCAAATTTGAAGGTTGTTACCACGGCCACGCGGATTGCCTGCTGGTGAAAGCCGGTTCCGGCGCGCTGACCCTGGGCCAGCCCAACTCGCCAGGCGTACCCGCTGATTTTGCCAAGCACACCCTGACCTGCACTTACAACGACCTCGCCACCGTGCGTGCGGCGTTTGAACAGTATCCAGAGGATATCGCCTGTATCATCGTTGAGCCGGTTGCCGGCAACATGAACTGCATTCCACCGCAGCCAGACTTCCTGCCGGGCCTGCGCGCGCTCTGTGATGAGTTTGGTGCCTTGCTGATTATCGATGAAGTGATGACCGGCTTCCGCGTGGCGCTGGGCGGTGCTCAGGCCTATTACGACGTGACGCCAGACCTGACTTGCCTGGGCAAAATCATTGGCGGCGGCATGCCAGTGGGCGCCTTTGGTGGACGTCGTGATGTGATGGAAGCGCTGGCACCGACCGGCCCGGTTTACCAGGCGGGAACGCTCTCAGGTAACCCGATTGCCATGGCTGCCGGATTCGCTTGCCTGACGCAAATTGCCCAACCGGGTACGCACAGCACCTTGACCGACCTGACCACTCAGCTGTCTGAAGGTTTGCTGGCGGCGGCTAAAGCAGAAAATATCCCGCTGGTGATCAACCACGTTGGCGGCATGTTCGGTATTTTCTTCACTGAAGCGGACAGCGTGACCTGCTACGCCGATGTGACAAAATGCGATGTCGAGCGCTTTAAGCGCTTCTTCCATCTGATGCTGGCAGAAGGGGTATACCTTGCTCCATCCGCCTTTGAAGCGGGCTTTATGTCGCTGGCGCACAGCCAGGAAGATATTCAGCGCACCATTGATGCCGCACGTCGTAGCTTTGCTAAGCTGTAAGCTTCGGTCGCCATTAATCGCGTAATGCATCTCAGCTAAGCGCTTTCTGGTCGCCATAAATGGCAACCCTACGACGATCGAGCGCGGTTTTCGTAGGGTGCATATTCATACGCACCAAGGCATTGGCAAGCATACATATAAGGGTGCCATATTTCGTAGGGTGCGCATTCATGCGCACTGGTTAGAAATGCGCACCCTATTTATGTTATGCGCGGCGTAACAACCAAATAAAATAGGGCGCACCGAAGAAGGTGGCCATCAGCCCTGCCGGGATTTGATCCGGAAACGCCAGCATTCTGCCGCACCAGTCGGCAAACACCATTAAACCTCCCCCCAGCAATCCTGCCATCAGCACTTGCGGTAGCGCACGACGGAACCCCAGCATACGCACAATATGCGGTGCCATCAGGCCGACAAAACTGAGTGGCCCTATGGTCAGCGTGGCCGTGGCAGTCAAGGCCGCCGCCAGCAACAGCAGGCTCAATCGCGATCCCGTTAACGCCATGCCTGCCGACCGTGCCGTGGCACTGCCCAGCGGCAGCAGTGTTAGCCAGCGGCTGGCCAGAGGTGCCAGAGCAATCAAAATCATCCCCACTACCGCGCTTTGTACCGCCTGCTCAAGACTGATGTTGTAGGTCGAGCCTGAAATCCATGTCAGCAAGCCACTCATACGTGGATCACCGCTGGCCATCAGCACCATTAACAGGGTGACAAAGGCACTGTTCAGCGCCATGCCCGCCAGCAGCATACGTTCGGGCGAGAAGCCACCTCGACTGGCCACCAGCATGATGATCAGCAGCGTCAGGGCGGCTCCCAACGCACCTGCAGGCAGCAACCACGCCACCGCATCACCGGGCACAAAGAACATCATCACCACGGCACCGCATGCTGCCCCTGAGCTAATGCCTAACACTTCCGGGCTCGCCATTGGGTTACCGGTGAGACGCTGAATCAACGCGCCCGCCACGCCCAGCATCATCCCGACTACCAGCGCGGCCAGCACGCGCGGCACACGCCACGGCAGCAGCTGATGCAACATCTCGCCGCTGACCCACGTCCAGCTGTGCGCATCGCGGCCAAACGTCAGAGCGACAGCGCCCAACAGCGCCAGCATCGCCACGCCAAACAGACACCATCGCACGACGTTTTGCCGCTCCGCCGGGACCTTATCCCCCATGTTCATCGCCGGGGGCACTGAACCGGTGCGCAAGCGCGGCAACAACCACAGCAGAATCGGCACGCCAATCAGCGCCGTCGCAGTGCCAGTTGAAACCTCACGCCAGTGGCTGGTGAGCCACAGCACACACTGATCGGCCAACCACAGCAGCAGCGCACCAATCAGTGGTGCGAGCAGCATGCGGCTTAACAAGCGACGGCCTCCCAGCATTTTCGCTAGCAGCGGGGCAAACAGACCGATAAAGCCAATGATGCCCGCCACATTTACCAGCTGCGCACTGAGCAGAATCGCCAGTGCCAGCGCACCGATACGCGCCGCTGACAGTGCCAGGCCAAGATTTTTCGCCACGCCATCGTCCAGCCCCATCAGGGTCAATGGACGTAACAGCGCCAGCGCCACCACAAAGGCCAGCAGCAGGCGCGGCCACAACATTGCCACGTTGTGCCCATCCATCTGATTCAACGCGCCCGTGCTCCACAAGAACATGTTCAGCAGCTGATCATGATTGAAGATGGCAAAGATTTGATTCACTGAACCGGCATAGAGGCTGAGCACCAGCCCGGCAAGGATCAGCGTCACAGGTGACAAACGTTTTCCCCACGCGACACCAAACACCAGCACACCGACCAGCACCGCACCGCCCATCGCCGCAAATTGTTGCGTCAGTTCCCCACCCGGCAGATGCCAAAGCGTGGCGACGGTGATGCCCAGCTGTGCGCCCGACGACACGCCAAGCGTGGTGGGTTCCGCCAGCGGATTACGCAGCACCTGCTGGAACAGCAAGCCCGCTAAGCCGAGGCCCGCCCCGACCAGCAGCGCCAGCGCAAGACGCGATAGCAGACTGTGGTGAAACACCACTTGCTGGATATTGTTGATGTCTGGCGCAATGATCGCCTGTGTCCACTGTGCCGTTGGCAGTGCTTCACTCAGGTTGATATAGGTTAACGCCAGTGCCAGTAAACACAGGCTACTCAGCAGCGCGACAGGAAAAAGACGATGGCGCATCATTGCGACTCCAGCGCGTGTTCCAGCACGCGAATAAACTTCAGCGCCGAATAGGTCGCGCCGTAATACCACACTGCAGGCACGCGCTGGAAACGGCCAGCACGGATAAACGGCAGCGCCTGCCACAGCGCCGTTTTCATCACGCGCTGCATATCGCGGTCGTTATCGTGATCGAAGCAAATGACCTGCACGTCGCCCACGTTAGCCAAACGTTCAAGCCCGACTACCGCGCTGCCCCAGAAGTTGGTTTCACCCTGCCAGGCGTTGGTCAGGCCAAGGATCTCCATCACTTCCAGGAACAGGCTATTGGCGCCAAAGGTAATGGCGTGACGGCTGTCCATCAGTGACATCAATAATATCGGGCGACTCGCCCAGGGTTTAAGACGCTCACGCGCCGCCGCGAGCTGCTCATCGAGGTACTGCAGATGCTGCACCGCTTGCTCTTCTCGCCCCAGCCGTGCGCCCAGTGCATGCAACGAATTGCGCGCCGTGGTTAACGGTTTACCGTCACCGCTGTTGAGATCAAAACCCATGGTCGGCGCAATGCGTTGCAACTTATCCAGCGCCGGACCGTAGCCGTTGGAATGCAAAATCAGTGAAGGTTGCAGCTGCGTCATCAACTCCAGATTGGGTTCGGTACGCAAGCCAAGATCGATGGTGTTAGCGGGCAGCTGCGGCTCGCCCACCCAAATCCTGTAGTTACGCACATCGGCCACACCCAGCGGTGCCACGCCGAGCGCCATCATCAATTCAACGGGTAACCATTCCAGCGCCAGAATCCTTTGCAGATCGGGCTGAGACGCGCGCAAGGGCGCTACATTCATCAGGGGCGAAAGTGCCAGCGCCGTCAGTAAGCGACGACGGGAAATGTCAAACATGGCGAGGCCTCAGTAAACGAAACTGACGGGCGCACCGCCCTGGGGATGAGGCAAAATGCCCATCGGAATCCCGTAGATATTGCCCAGCACATCGGCCTGCATAATCACCTCGGGTCCACCCTCAGCAATCATCTCACCGCCGCGCAATGCCACCAGACGATCGCAGTAACGCGCTGCCATGTTGATGTCGTGCAGTACCGCGATCACCGTTAACCCGCGCTCACGGCTCAGGCGCTGAATCAATGCCAGCACATCAACCTGATGGGCGATATCCAGCGCAGAGGTGGGTTCATCCAGCAGCAGACAACGGCTGTTTTGCGCCACCAGCATCGCTAACCAGGCACGCTGACGCTCGCCGCCAGACAGGCTGTCCACCAGCCGTCCCGCGAAAGGCTTCAACCCCACCAGCGTAATCGCCTCTTCTACGCGGTCACGGTCTTCCTGGCCATAACGCCCCAGCGCGCCATGCCAGGGATAACGACCAATCGCCACCAGTTCGCGCACCGTCATGCCTTCCGCAGCAGGTAACTGTTGCGGTAGATACGCCACCTGACGCGCAAAATCTTTGCTGCCCCAGTGATCGACCGCCTCGTCATTCAACAGCACCCGGCCTCCACTCGCCGCATGATGACGCCCAAGCATTTTCAACAGCGTGGATTTACCCGAACCGTTATGACCAATCAGCGCCGTGACTTTGCCCGGTGCGAAGGTCAGCGAGAGGGGATGCAACAGCGTGCGCCCAGGCACGCGAAAGCTGACGTTATCCAGCGTGAAGGTGGTTTCTGCGTGGTGCGGATGCTGCATGGTAATCCCTGGTTGATTAATTCATTGCACATCGAATTCTGTAGGGGCGGCTCATGAGCCGCCTCTTGGTCAGTCTGAGGGCGGCCTGAAGGCCACCCCTAACTCTTGTGGTTAGAAACGGAAGGTCGCCGTACCGACGATCTGACGCTCAGCGCCCCAGTAGCAAGCGTAATCACGATAGCAGCTGGCAACGTATTCACGGTCGAACAGGTTGTTGATGTTCACACCCACGGTTGAACCCGGCAGGCCGAAACGACCGAGGTCATATTTTAGCGCTGCGTCCACTGTGGTGTAACTCGCCACCGCAAAGTTCTGATTGGCGTTGGCTCCGCTCGCATACAAGCCCTGGCTTTCACCGACATAACGGACACCAGCACCCAAGGTTACACCAGACAACGCCGTCTCATGGAAGGTGTAATCACCCCACAGCGATGCCATATGCTTCGGCACCTGAACAGGAGTTTTGCCTTTAAGCACTGTATCTTCGGTGTATTCCGCATCGGTGTAAGTGTAAGACGCCGTCATGTTGATGTTGGCGTTCAAGGCCGCTTTCGCTTCCAGCTCAACACCGCGCGAACGAATTTCACCGCTCTGTACGCTGAAGTTAATATTGTTCGGGTCTGGCGTCAGGTTCTTGGTTTTCGTCAGCTGATAGATCGCCCCCGTAATCACAATTGGACGATCTTTCGGAACGTATTTCACCCCAGCTTCATACTGCTTCGCACGGGAAGGGTCGAAGGTTTCACCGCTGGCGGTGGTACCCGCCGTTGGGATAAACGATTCGCTGTAGCTGAAGTACGGCGCAATACCGTTATCAAAGACGTAGTTCAAACCGCCACGCCAGGTAAAGGCCTGGTCATGGTTCTTCTCTTCGGTGTTGCCATTGCGATTCAGTGCTGAAGTCATCGCATAATCGTAACGACCACCTAAAGTCAGCACCCAGCGGTTCCACTCCATTTGATCTTGAGTGTAGAGACCGGTTTGCTCTTGACGATTCAGATACTGATAAGGGAATGGCGTGCCAATGATAGCATCGTTACCGTACTGAGGATTAATCGCACTGATTGGGGAGGCTGAGCCAAATGCCGCATCAATATCATTACGGGTGCGCTGATAATCCACCCCCATCAGCAGAGTATGGTCCACCGCACCGGTGCCAAATTTGGCCTGTGCCTGAGTATCTACCGCAAATTGATTCAGTTTCTCATCAGAAACCGCTGAACCACGGGTAATTTCATTAGTCGCGGAGTTAAAGCCATTACCGTAAATACTGCGATAATTGGTTCTTAAATCCGCATAGCGCAGGTTTTGGCGCACTGTCCAGGTGTCGTTAAAGCTGTGCTCAAAGTTGTAGCCCACCATTTTGGTATTACGCGAGATCTTGTTGCTGTCTTCGCCTTCATCAAAATTGGTCGGCAACTTATAGCTGCTGCCATCCGGACGCGTGATCCCTACCACCGTGCCCTGACGTGGCAGCCAGCCGTAATAACCGGTTTCAGGCTCGTTCTGGAAATAGGTCAGCAGATCAAAACGGGTATTGGCATCAGGCCGCCAGCTGAATGAAGGCGCGATGGTGTAACGCTTCTCTTTGTTCATCTCCTGCTGCGCATCGGCGCTGCGGGCTAAGCCGGTCAGACGATAGCTGTAAACGCCGTCATCATCCAGCGAACCACCAAAATCAAAACCGGTTGAGAACAGGTTGTCAGTGCCCATCTGGAACTGCACTTCGCGCAGCGTTTCCTGCGTGGGTCGCTTGCTTACCAGTGACACTACGCCGCCAGGGTTACTTTTGCCATACAGGACAGAAACCGGACCACGCAGCAGTTCGGCGCGCTCCAGGAAGTAAGGATCGATAGCGAACTCAGAGTAGTTATCACCCTGCAATTTCAGGCCATCAAGATATTGGTTGGTGTTGGTTTCACTGAAGCCACGAATCGACAGTGCATCGATCACATCAGAGCTACCACGGTTGCCGGTCAACACACCAGGCGTGTAGTTGAACGCGCCTTTAACGCTGGTGACGGCATGCATAGCCATCTCTTCCTGCGTCACCACCGACACAGACTGCGGGTTCTTCTCAATCGGGGTATCGGTTTTGGTGCCGGTCGCACTGTGTTTGGCGGCAATGGTCGGTGCCGGACCCCACGCGCTTTCCTGCGCGACGGTGTTACCGCCATTGGCAGTGACCACCACGGTATCTTCTGCCAGCGCCTGTGCGCTCAGCGTGCCCAGTGATAAAGAAATCAATAAAGCGAGCGGACGACGGGAAGTCGCAGCACGTGCAGAACAAGGATTGGAATTTCGCGCATTCATAAGGGATCTCTCAAAAAGGGAACAATGCAGGCGAATGAAAACGATAATGATTATTAGACGCACGAATTTTAGGCGAAGTTTGGCAAGATCCGCAAGATGTAATGCCTGATGGCGGTGCGTTTGCGACCAGATCGTGCATGTCCATGATCGCGATTAATAAATCGCAGACACGAAAAAGGGCGCCGAAGCGCCCTCTGATTTACACAGCTAACTACTTGCTGCCAAACATATCCTTGATCCAACCCGCTACGCCGTCAGCGTCCTTCTGCTCATCCTGCGGCTGTTGCTGTGGTTGTTGCTGTTGTTGCTGCTGGACCTGCTGCTGTTGAATTTGCTGTTGCTGCTGTTGGCAAAGCGCATTGGCATCCAGTGTCCACACCGGCAGTGAACGCCAGGTGCTGCTGCCCGAACCACAAACAAAGTTACCGGCAGAATCGACGTTCATCTGCGTGATATCTTCTGGCGGGGTCAGCTGCAGTGGCATCGGTGCCTGGTTATCGAGATAGCGACGATAAATCTGCATCGCACCGCTCGCACCATACAGCTTCGAGCTTTGGTTGTTGTCGCGGCCCACCCACGTGATCGCCACTTCTTTGCCATCGATACCAGCAAACCAGCTGTCGATCAGGTCATTGGTGGTACCGGTTTTCCCGGCCAGATGGGCATTCGGGTAACGCGCACCAATCGCCCGCGCCGTACCGTGATCCACCACCTGCTGCATCCCGTACAAGGTCAGATACGCCGCCTGCGCTGGCTCGACACGCTGGGCCTGCGGGAAACTCTGATACAACACCGTGCCATCTTCTGCGATCACCGAACGCACCGCTGACAGATCGGCACGGTTACCGCCGCTGGCAATCGACTGGAACGCCTGAGCCGCTTCAATCGGCGTCAGGTTCAGCGCACCCAGCAACATCGCTGGCACCGGGTTGAGCTGATCTTTGCCCACGCCCAGCTTGGTCCAGGTATCGACAACCGAAGCCAGCCCCAGCGTCATCCCCAGGTTTACGGTCGGGACGTTCATTGAGTTAGTGAGCGCATCCACCAGCATCACTTTTCCGCTGAAACGCTTATCGTCATTCATCGGCTTCCAGACAGAACCGTTTGGCTGCTTCAGCGCAATCGGTTCATCTGCCAGCCAGGTGTTGAGACGATAGCTGTTCGGCTGACTCAACGCAGTGAGATAGGTTGCTGGCTTAGCCAGTGAACCAATCGAGCGACGCGCCTGCAGTGCACGGTTGTATCCAGCAAACTGCGGGTCGGCACCACCGACCATGGCGCGCACTTCGCCGCTGAAGCGGTCCACCACCACCATCGCCGTTTCCAGGTCCTTCAGACCACGCTGTTTTTTCAGCGCTGGAATACCTTCTTCCACCGCCTTTTCAGCCGCATCCTGTGAGATCGGATCCAGTGTGGTGAAGATCTTCACGCCGGACATATCTTTCACTTTATCGCCCAGCTTGGCCTGCAGTTCGTTGCGTACCATCTGCATAAACGCAGGCTGAGGGGTGATCACCCCACCTTTCGGCTGCACACCCAGTGGACGTGCCGAGAGCATGTCGTACAGCTCCTGGTCGATGACGTTCTGCTGTTGCAGCAGGCGCAGTACCAGATTACGACGCTCCAGCGCCAGTTTCGGGTTGCGCCACGGGTTATACAGCGAAGCCCCTTTCACCATGCCGACCAGCATCGCCTGCTGATCGAGGCTCAGTTCATCCACCGGACGCCCGAAGTAGTACAGACTCGCCAGCGGGAAGCCACGGATCTGATCGTTGCCCGCCTGGCCGAGGTAAACCTCGTTGAGGTAAAGCTCAAGGATGCGATCTTTGCTGTAACGCGCATCCATAATCACGGCCATGTAGGCTTCACGCGCTTTACGCCACAGTGAACGCTCATTGGTCAGGAACAGGTTTTTCACCAGCTGTTGCGTCAAGGTACTGCCGCCCTGCACCGCTTTACCCGCCGTGATGTTGGCAAGGAACGCACGGCCAATCGAGTAAGGGCTGATGCCATCATGCTCGTAGAAGTGGCGGTCTTCGGTGGCAATCAGCGTGCTGACCAGCAAATCAGGGAAGCCCGCTCGCGGCACAAACAGACGCTGCTCACCGTTCGGTGACTGCAACATGGTGATCAAACGCGGATCGAGGCGGAAGAAGCCAAAATCACGTCCGGTATCGAGGTTTTTAATCTCGCTCAGTTCGTTATTGCTGAACGTCAGACGCGCATTGATTTGCCCCTCTTTGCTGTCCGGGAAATCAAACGGACGACGCAGCAGGTCAATGGTATTGCCTTTAACACTGAACTCACCCGGACGGGTAATGCGCGACACTTCGCGATACTGCGTGCCTTCCAGCAGCGCAATCATCTCTTTTTTGTCGTACGACATCCCCGGTTCAAGGCTTACCATACGGCCGTAAACGGCGGCAGGCAGTTGCCACACTTTACCGTCGATGCGGCTGCGGATTTCTGAGTCGAGATAGACGCCCCAGGCAGCCATCACCACAACAAAGACCAGGAAGAGCTTGATCAGCCAGCCTAACCAACGACGTTTGCCGCGTGGCGGACGTTTTCCTTTACCTTTACCTTTTGCTGGCACCGGCGCACTCTCCTCATCATCTTCGTCAAAATCGTCCTGATCGATATCATCATCAAGTTCCCTGCGGCGACCCCGACGCGCAGTGCTGCGCGGCGGCTTTGGCGCTTTTCCTTTACGCCCAATAGGTTCGCGATCGTTCCCAGACATGCTTTTATTCTCCAGGCATAGCTACGGCTGCGGCCGTTACTCTATATACTTCATACTTCGATTTGCAGGTGCGTTGGCTGCTCTCGCTCACCCGAATCACTTACATAAGTAAGCTCATCGGGATTCTCTCGTTTACCGCCTTCCTGCAAATCGAATTATTTAGTCTACAACTGCTTTCTCGTGCTGCGCATGGCAGAACCCTCTGAATTCGATCCACAGAGTGTCACGATGAAAATTTCTTGGTTCGCCTTGTCGGCAAGGCGTTGGCCGGATCGTCGGGCCAGAGATGTTTGGGATAGCGCCCCTTCATCTCTTTCTGCACCTCAGGCCAGGCACCTCGCCAGAACGCCGCGAGATCACGGGTGATCTGCAACGGACGCTGTGCCGGTGAAAGCAGCTCCAGCACCAGCGGGATACGCCCTTCGGCCACCGCAGGATTGTGTGCCTCACCAAACATCTCCTGAATGCGCACTGCCAGCGCAGGGGGTTTATCCAGCGCGTAACGGATGGGCAGGCGACTTCCGGTCGGCACAGTGTAATGAGTTGGCAGCACAGTATCCAGCCGCTGACGTTGTGACCATGTCAGCAAATGTAATAATGCACTGACAAGACTGACGCTTTGCAGGCTTTTGAGATCGCGCACCGCGCCCATCTCTGGCAGCAGCCAACGCTCAAGAGAATCGAGCAGCGTTTCGTCGTCCAACTGCGGCCACGCCTCTTCGGGCAGCCATTCAGCCGCACAGTGTAAGCGCAGACGCAGCTGTTCCGCTTCCGGTGTCCAACCGAGCACTGAGAGCCCTTTCTCACGGACCCAGCGCAACATCGCCGGATGTAAAATATCCGCTTCAGGGCGCGCCTGCGGTTGCGCTTTTAGGACCAGCGAACCCACGAGTTCACGCTTCCAGGCACGCAGTGTGCCCTTCTCTTCGTCCCATTCCACATCAATACGTTGTGTCACGAGGGCCGGGCACTGCTGGCGCAGCTGCGCCATATCCACTGGCAGCGCCATCAGGATGCGCGCATCGGCGGCGCTGGCACCTTGCAACAGCGTAGGGGCAATCAGCCATTCAATACGACTCAGGCCATCCTGTTCATCCAGCATCGCGCCAATGCCGTTCGCCAGTTGATAGCGGGCACTGTCGCCGCGACGCAGTGCCAGGCGGTCGGCAAAACCTGCCGCCAATAACGCTGGAAACAGATCGGGATTAACCTTGCCACCGCTGGCATTCAGCCGTTGCTGCCATTGGCGAGCGCGGCGCAGCCAGTGCGGCTGCGGTCGATTGAGCGCATCTCGCAGATCGGCGCTGCCACTGCGTGGGGGATCTTCCAGAATCGCTACCAGCAAGGCCGCACTGGCAATCGCATCATTGTCTTGCGCGGCACTTAATATCGCGGTCAAGCGCGGATCGCTGCCCAGCGCCGCCATTTTCCTTCCACGCGCATTCAGTTTGTCGCCTTCCAGCGCGCCTAAGTGGGTCAGCAACGCACTGGCCGCGCGTAGGCTGCGCACGGGCGGCGCATCCAGCCAACGCAGTTGCGACGCATCCTGGCAACCCCACTGGAGTAAATCGATGTGCAACGAGGCGAGATCGCTGTTGAGTATTTCTGGCTCACTTTGTGCGGCGGCACGCATCGCTTGCTCTTGCGGCAATAAATGCAGGCAGATACCCGGTTCAAGACGACCGGCACGTCCGGCGCGCTGCGTCATGGAGGCCTGGCTAATGCGCTGCGTTTGCAGCCGCGTGACGCCACTGCGCACGTCGAACTGCGCCGAGCGTTCAAGTGCGCTATCCACCACTAACCGGATGCCTTCAATGGTCAAACTGGTTTCGGCGATATTGGTGGCAAGCACCACTTTACGCCGACCAGTCGGTGCAGGCAGGATGGCGCGACGCTGTGCCTCCAGAGATAACGCGCCATATAAAGGAGAGAGATCAACATCTTCACCAACGCGTGACGTCAGTTCACGCTTCACACGCTCAATCTCGGCCACACCGGGCAGAAAAAGCAGCAGTGAACCGGATTCTTCCCGCAGCAGTTGCGCCACTTCACGCGCCACCGCTTCTTCAAAACGTTGCTGCGTATTGAGCGAGGCATAGCGCCGTGTGACAGGAAAACTGCGCCCTTCAGAAGCGATAAAGGGAGCATCAGGCAGCAGTTGACGCAGGCGCTCATTATCCAGGGTGGCGGACATCAGCAAAATTTTCAGGTCATCCCGCAACCCTTGCTGCACGTCCAGCAGCAAGGCCAGCGCTAAATCGGCCTGCAAACTGCGTTCATGGAATTCATCGAGGATCACCAGCGATACGCCTTCCAGCATCGGATCGCGTTGCAACATGCGCGTCAGAATGCCTTCCGTCACCACTTCAAGGCGCGTGTTGGGACCACAGCAGTTTTCACCGCGCATGCGGTAACCCACAGTTTCCCCCGGCTGTTCACCCAGCCCTTCCGCCAGCCGTTGTGCAACGTTGCGTGCCGCCAGACGGCGGGGCTCCAGCATGATAATCCGCCCCGGCAACCGTGCTTTTTGCAGCAATTGCAACGGCAGCCAGGTGGACTTCCCCGCCCCGGTGGGGGCCGCTAACAATACCTGCGGCGACTGCGCCAACGCTTCCAGCAATACGGGTAGCACCTCGCTGACCGGTAATTCACTCACACTCAACTCCCACTGCGCCTGTGCTAAGATGGCGCGCATTGTAGCACTCAACGGCAACTCCATCATGACCACGCAACGTCTGTTCTTTGCCCTCGAACTGCCCGATCCGCTCCAGCAACAGCTGGTACAGTGGCGGGCGGAGAACTTTGCTGAAGAGGCGGGAAAACCGGTGGTTGCTGCGAATCTGCACCTGACGCTGGCATTTCTGGGAGAAGTGAGCCGCGAAACCTCACAGCAGTTGCAGCAGCTTGCCGCGCGTATCGCTCAGCCTGGCTTTCATCTCGATATCGATGATGCAGGGCACTGGCCTCGCCCCGGCGTAGTCTGGCTCGGCTGTCAGCGGGCGCCACGCGGTTTATTACAGCTAGCGAGTTTGTTGCGTGCCCAAGCCGCGCGCCATGGCTGTGCGCAAAGTGCGCAGCCTTTTCATCCGCATATCACACTGCTGCGGCACGCTACACATAAGGTGGCCCTGCCTGCGCGCGGATTCCACTGGCGTCTGGATGTCAGTCACTTCGCGCTGTTTTCATCAACCTTTAGTCAGGGTCGCACACGCTATCGACGGCTGGCCCGCTGGCCACTGTTAACCACCTCAGGAGCATGAATGCAGTTTGAGCCCCCCTTAAAACCCGCCCGATTAATCGCCCGTTATAAACGCTTTCTGGCAGACGTGGTGACACCTGAGGGTGAAACCTTGACGATCCACTGTGCCAACACGGGAGCGATGACCGGTTGCGCCACGCCAGGAGATACGGTGTGGTACTCCACCTCAAACAGCGCCACGCGCAAGTACCCGCACAGCTGGGAATTGACCGAGACCCAGCAAGGCCACTGGATCTGTGTTAACACTCTGCGCGCGAATCAACTGGTGCGTGAGGCGTTAACCCTTGACGCGATTCCAGAATTATCCGCTTACAGCCACTGCCAACCCGAAGTGAAATACGGTACGGAAAAAAGCCGAATTGACTTCCTGCTGCAAGCGGAAGGGAGATCAAACTGCTATATTGAAGTCAAGTCCGTCACCCTTTTACAGCAGGGTAAAGGCTATTTTCCGGATGCGGTGACGACTCGAGGACAGAAGCATCTGCGCGAACTCAGCACCATCGTGGCAGAAGGTCATCGGGCCGTTTTATTGTTTGCGGTTCTGCACTCGGGGATTGAGGACGTCTCCCCGGCGCGCCACATTGACGCACACTACGCAGAACTACTGGAACAGGCGCAGCGCTGCGGTGTCGAAGTGTTAGCGTATCAGGCTCAGCTATCACCCGCTCAAATGTTACTCACTCGCACACTGAAAGTAGCAGTTTGAACAGAGTTGTAATATTTATAACAATTTGCTGTGATAGGAATGTGCTGGTCGGTGCGCTGATTACGCGGTTATTCAGAGGCTTGTCAAGGTGTGAACAGGAATAATTGCCAACCTTGACTGCTTCTGTTATTTATAGCGGCCTGTTTTTTTCCCTAATGGGAATCAATAAACCCTAAAAAGTTTGAGTTGCAGGCAGTAAGTTATTGAACACAGCAAAACATGCGACTTGAAACATAACGGGTAGTGCGTGTTATCCAGGAGAAGCAACATGCAAGAAGGGCAAAACCGTAAAACATCGTCCCTGAGTATCCTCGCCATTGCTGGTGTGGAGCCGTATCAGGTGAAACCGGGCGAAGAGTACATGAACGACGCCCAACTGAGCCATTTCCGCAAAATTCTGGAAGCCTGGCGCAACCAACTGCGTGATGAAGTCGACCGCACTGTGTCGCATATGCAGGACGAAGCGGCTAACTTCCCGGATCCGGTAGACCGTGCCGCGCAGGAAGAAGAGTTCAGCCTGGAATTACGTAACCGCGATCGTGAGCGTAAATTGATCAAAAAGATCGAGAAAACGCTGAAGAAAGTGGATGACGAAGATTTCGGCTACTGTGATTCCTGTGGTGTAGAAATTGGTATTCGTCGCCTTGAAGCGCGTCCAACCGCCGATCTTTGCATTGACTGCAAAACGCTGGCTGAAATCCGCGAGAAGCAGATGGCAGGCTAATGGCCGTGAGCAGACTGTCGCCGCACAGCCGGGAAAAACACTGTTTTCCCGACGTGCGGTACACTTCAAAATGACCGCTTCAACTTCTTCCTGTATTGGGCGTTTCGCTCCCTCTCCTTCTGGTGATTTGCACTTTGGTTCGCTGATAGCTGCACTAGGCAGTTACCTGAGCGCGCGCGCGCAGCAAGGTCAATGGCTGGTGCGTATTGAAGATATCGATCCGCCGCGTGAAGTTGCGGGTGCCGCAACGCGTATCCTCCAGCAACTTGAACATTACGGCCTGCAGTGGGATGGCGAAGTGCTCCGGCAATCGCAACGCCATGATGCCTACCGCGCCGCACTGAGCTGGCTGCAGCAACATCGTCAGAGCTATTTTTGCACCTGCACGCGCAGCCGTATTCAGCAGATTGGTGGCTTCTACGATGGCCACTGCCGCAACTTGCATTTACCCGCAGAGAACGCGGCATTAAGGTTACGCCAGCATGCGCCTGTGTTCAGCTTTCACGATCGCCTGCGCGGCCACTTAGCGGCTGACACACAGTTGGCGCAGGAAGATTTTATTATCCATCGGCGGGATGGGCTGTTCGCCTATAACCTGGCGGTGGTGGTGGATGACCATTTTCAGGGCATGACGGAAATTGTGCGTGGCGCGGATTTAATTGAGCCTACGGTGCGTCAAATTGCGCTTTATCAACAGTTTGGTTGGCCAGTGCCGCAATATCTGCATCTGCCTTTGGCCGTCAATACAGACGGCAATAAGCTGTCAAAGCAGAATCATGCACCTGCCTTACCCACGGGGGATCCGCGTCCTGTGTTGGTGCAGGCGCTGCGCTTGCTCGGTCAGCCTGTGATGCAGAGCTGGCAAGATTTATCGTTACCTCAGTTACTGACGCATGCTGTTGCGCAGTGGAGTATCCAACTGATCCCACAGCAGAACGCGCTAATACCTGATGAAGCGACATCGCCATTCCTAAATGGTTCGCAACAGGCTATGATTAGCCGCTGATTTATTAACACCCATTTTCTCACTGTCGAGGTGTCCCATTTTTACCCGAGTCGCTAATTTTTGCCGGAGAGTCCTCAAGCGTGACGAGGAGGTGCCTGAAGAGGTGGAAACCGAGAGTCTGATGACCGTCATTCCCCGTGAAAGCCACAACATCTCACGCAAAGATATCAGCGAAAACGCCCTTAAAGTGCTGTATCGCCTGAATAAAGCCGGTTTCGAAGCATACCTGGTTGGCGGTGGCGTGCGTGATTTACTGCTGGGTAAAAAGCCGAAAGACTTTGATATCACCACCAATGCCACACCAGAGCAGATGCGCAAATTGTTCCGCAACTGCCGCCTGGTCGGTCGTCGTTTTCGCCTGGCCCACGTGATGTTTGGTCCGGAAGTGATCGAAGTGGCGACCTTCCGTGGTCACCACCAGGAAGAGAGTGAAGAGGATCGCAACAGCTCACAGCGCGGCCAGAATGGCATGCTGCTGCGTGATAACATTTTCGGCAGCATTGAAGATGATGCCCAGCGCCGCGATCTCACCATCAATAGCCTGTACTACAGCGTGGCGGATTTCACCGTCCGTGATTACGTGGGTGGTTTACAGGATCTTGAGGATGGCGTGATTCGCCTGATTGGCGATCCAGAAACCCGTTACCGTGAAGACCCGGTGCGCATGCTGCGCGTGGTGCGTTTCGCCGCCAAGCTGGAAATGCGCATTGCCGCTGAAACTGCCGAGCCGATTCCACGCCTGGCCACGCTGTTAAACGATATTCCCCCTGCACGTATGTTTGAGGAGTCCCTCAAACTGCTGCAAGCCGGTTACGGCCTACGCACCTATCAGATGATGCGTGAATATCAGCTGTTCCAGCCGCTGTTCCCGATGCTGACGCGCGGCTTCACGGCCGAGAGCGACAGCTTGATGGAACGCATGCTGATTCAGGTGCTGAAGAACACGGACAACCGCATTCAGAATGATATGCGCGTCAATCCCGCCTTCCTGTTTGCCGCGATGTTCTGGTATCCACAGTTAGAGTCGGCAGAGCGTATTGCACAGGAGAGCGGGCTGACCTACTACGATGCGTTCGCCCTCTCGATGAATGAAACGCTGGATGAAGCCTGCCGTGCGCTGGCGATTCCGAAGCGCATCACCACACTGATCCGTGATATCTGGCAGCTACAACTGCGCATGTCGCGCCGTCACGGCAAACGTGCGTGGAAGCTGATGGAGCATCCAAAATTCCGTGCCGCGTATGATTTGCTGGCACTGCGTGCCGACGTGGAAAATAACCGCGAACTGCAGAGTCTTACTCACTGGTGGGGCGAGTTCCAGGCGGCTGCACCTGTGCAGCAGAAAACCATGATGACCACGCTGGGCGACGATCCGGCTCCACGCCGTAAACCGCGCCGCCCTCGCCGCCGTCCAACCGGTCCGCGTCGTGATACTAACAGCCCATCATGATCCGCGTTTATCTCGCACTCGGCAGTAATCTGGCCGATCCGCTGCATCAGGTTGATGCAGCGCTCGCCGCGCTCGATGCCCTTCCGCACACCTCGCGCGTGGCGACCTCTTCGCTGTATCGTACCCCCCCTTACGGCCCGCCGGACCAACCCGACTACCTGAATGCTGTTGTCGCGCTGGATACGCTGCTGGAAGCGGAAGCGTTGCTGGATCACACGCAACGCATTGAGCTGGAGCACGGCCGAGTCCGCAAAACCGAGCGTTGGGGCCCGCGTACTCTCGATCTCGATATCATGCTGTATGGCCAGCAGACGATCCACACCCCGCGTCTCACCGTGCCGCACTACGATATGCACAACCGCGCGTTTATGCTGGTGCCGCTGTTAGAGATCGCTCCTGCGCTGCGTCTGCCTAACGGTCAGCCACTGGCCGGGATCCTGGCCACGCTCGATCGCAGCGCCATTCGTCCGTGGAATGTCTAGCCTGTAATAATCGCACTGTGTTCGTATCGCCTTTCCAGCCAATCCAGTAAACTGCGCGCATCTGAAAACGCTGGAGAGCGCGATGAAACCAACCACCATCTCCCATTTACGCCAGTTGAAAGCCAGTGGCCGCAAATTTGCCACCCTGACGGCTTACGATTTCAGCTTTGCCCGCCTGTTTGCCGATGAAGGCATTCAGGTGATGCTGATTGGCGACTCCCTCGGCATGACCGTGCAAGGTCATGAATCCACCCTGCCCGTGACCGTGGCAGATATCGCCTATCACACTGCCGCCGTGCGCCGTGGTGCGCCTCAGGCGCTGGTGATGGCCGACTTACCCTTTATGAGTTACGCCACGCCACAGCAAACCTTTGATAACGCCGCACAGTTGATGCGTGCCGGTGCCAATATGGTGAAGCTGGAAGGCGGAGAGTGGCTGGCTGACACCGTGCGTATGCTGACGGAACGTGCCGTGCCGGTGTGCGGTCACCTTGGCCTGACGCCGCAATCCGTCAATATCTTCGGTGGCTACAAGGTGCAGGGCCGTGACGAAGCGGGCGCAGAGCGTGTGCTGGCCGACGCGCTGGCACTGGAAGCGGCGGGCGCACAGCTGATGGTGCTGGAGTGCGTACCCGTCGCGCTGGCGGCGCGCGTGACCCAGGCGTTAAGCATTCCGGTGATCGGCATTGGTGCCGGTAACGTCACCGATGGCCAGATTCTGGTGATGCACGACGCCTTTGGCATTACTGGCGGCCACATCCCTAAATTCGCCAAAAACTTCCTCGCGGAAACCGGCGACATTCGCGCGGCTATTCGCCAGTATATTGCCGACGTTGAGGCGGGCATTTATCCTGCCGCCGAACACAGTTTCCAGTAAATCAGGAGATTTGCAGTGTTGATTATTGAATCGCTGCCGATGCTGCGCCGTGAAATTCGTCGCTGGCGGCAGGAAGGCAAACGTATCGCGCTGGTGCCCACCATGGGCAACCTGCATGACGGCCACCTCACACTGGTGGACGAAGCGCGCGAACGGGCCGATATCGTGGTGGTGTCGATTTTCGTCAACCCGATGCAGTTTGAACGCGCCGATGACCTGGCGCGCTATCCACGCACCTTGCAGGATGACTGCGAGAAGCTTAATCGCCATAGCGTGGATCTGGTTTTCGCACCGGCACCGGCGGATGTCTATCCTAAAGGGCTGGATAGCCAAACCTTTGTGGAAGTGCCGGGCTTATCCTCGCTACTGGAAGGGGCGAGCCGTCCGGGGCATTTCCGCGGCGTCTCCACCATCGTGAGCAAGCTGTTCAACCTGGTCCAGCCCGACATTGCCTGCTTCGGCGAGAAGGATTTCCAGCAGCTGGCGATTATCCGCAAGATGGTGGCCGATATGGGCTTCGACATCGAGATTGTCGGTGTGCCTACCGTACGCGCGAAAGATGGCCTCGCGTTGAGCTCGCGCAACGGCTATCTCACCGCTGAAGAGCGCGCTATCGCCGCCGGTCTGAGCCAGGTGATGAACAGCATGGCAGCGCGCCTGAGCAACGGTGAGCGCCATGTGGATGAGATTATCGAAAACGCAGAAGCCGCCTTGCGGGAGAAAGGATTCCGCCCTGATGGTTTGGCGATTTGTGATGCCGACAATCTGCAGCCGCTGACCGTAGACAGTCAGCGCGCCGTGATTCTGATGGCCGCATGGCTGGGCAATGCGCGCCTGATTGATAATCAGCAAGTGGATCTGACGGAGTAATTTCCGTTATTTATTAGAAGCTAACCAGGATTCTGTCGCTATGATTCGTACCGTACTTCAGGGCAAGCTGCATCGCGTTAAAGTCACTCAGGCAGATTTGCACTATGAAGGCTCCTGCGCCATTGACCAGGATTTTCTCGATGCCTCCGGCATTCTGCAATATGAAGCCATCGACATCTATAACGTCACCAATGGTCAACGTTTCTCGACCTACGCGATTGCCGCTGAGCGCGGCTCTAAAATCATCTCCGTGAACGGTGCCGCCGCGCGTTGCGCCTGCGAAGGCGATATCATGATCATCTGCTCGTATGTGCAGGTGGAGGATGAAGTCGCTCGCAGCTGGCAACCGAAAGTCGCCTATTTCGAAGGTGATAACGAGATGAAACGCATCGCCAAAGCGTTACCAGTGCAGGTCGCCTGATAACAACGGAACCTCTGTTCAGAGGTTCCGCCCTTTCCTCACACCGGCTTTACGATCTTTACCCTTGGTTGAGACTTCAGGGTAAACAGGAAGTTGAACCAACCGCGCTGGCGCAACAGGCACAGCGTCCAGGGGAAGATCATCGCCGCAATAAACGCCAGCACAAACAACAGGTCGTAAACCCAAAGCGACTGGGTATGCAGCTTGACGATTTTGCTAAAGAACTGAATCACCAAATAATGCGACAGGTAAAATACGATGGAATTGACGCCCACGTAATGCACCAGCCGTGAATTGAGTTTCAGCGATATCCAGACAAACACCGGAATCGATAACAGCGCCAATGCGGCAAGCAGAACGTGTGATGGCGGGCGCTCACTCAGCAGGTTGAGGCACACGAACAGCACCACGCTGGCAAAAGAGAGCAGCACCAGCAGCGTATTTTCAGCCAGTTTCGGCACATCATACTGCTTACGAACCAGCTGATCGCCCACGTAGAAGAAAATAAACAAGTTAACGGATTTATTGATGTGCGCATTATCGAAGCTGGCAAACATGCCATCCGCACTGAATTCAGGTAAGAAATAACTCAGCAGTAAACACGCGGGAATCACCAGCCAAAACGGCATTTGTCGTACCACAATAATGGCGAGGAAGAAAAAGAACAGTGAATGTAAGAACCAGGTGATATCACCGCCGCCGCTCAGATGCATAGCAATAACATGCAAGGGAGATTGCGGGTTATTCGCCATCGAACTAAATAAGATTTTTAAGCCGCCATACACCACTACCCAGACGGCAAAGGGATATAAGATTGTCTGGACTTTGTTATTGATAAATGGCCCGAGTCCTTTACGTAATCCAGCATCAACAAATAAGCCCGACACAAAAAATACTAAGCCAAGAAATACTGGTATTAACAACGGATCCAGTACTGAGATCAGCGGTGCGAAGTGTCCAACATTGCCATTTACCGCAATAACGCAGTGCAGCAGAATAACAACAAGTACACCTATACCTCGCAGATTATCCACCCACGTTATCCGATTCATATTTTCCCCTGCCTGACGAAGATAATAAGAGCCATCTCTTTAAACAAACAGAGTGGCGCATTTGTTATGCGTTGCTGTGTGGTTGTGTAGCGTGAAAACAATAAGCAAGGCAATAATCTAATTACGGGGAAGTAATGACAAGTTCAAAATTCTGCTAAAGCCATAACAAATTCCTTACGCCTTGTAGATTAAGCAGTTACAGAACATCGTCATGACATTTATCAGAAAAAGACGCAAAATATCAAAAACAGTAAACAATGATTTTAATATTTTAAGATTAATTAACTGGCGCTAATTAATAAAGCATTTATCTTAAAATAGAGTTTTGAAGGAATTAATATATCGATATTCCAAAAACAAAAATGCAGCCGTAGCTGCATTTTTTTAGCGGAAGTGACTAGGTACGTAAGCCGCGTCCACGCTGAATAAGCGCATACACCAATACGTAAAACACCACGATAAACGCAATCAGCACCGACAAGGTGAACACCAGCGGCACATCATTAATGCCGAGAAAACCGTAGCGGAAACCGCTGATCATATACACCACTGGGTTCAGCTTCGACACCGCCTGCCAGAAAGGTGGCAGCAACGTCAGCGAATAGAACACGCCACCCAGATAGGTCAACGGTGTTAACACGAAGGTCGGGATCAAACTGATATCGTCAAAGGTACGCGCAAACACTGCATTAAGCAGACCCGCCAGCGAGAACAGAATCGCGGTCAGCAGCAGCGTCAGGGCCACCATTGACCAGGAGTGCACGTGGAATGGCACAAAGAACAGTGAAATGGCGGTCACCAGAATCCCGACACACACGCCACGCGCCACGCCACCGCCAACATAACCGGCAATGATGATGTGCGTCGGCACTGGTGCAACCAGCAGCTCTTCGATATTGCGTTGGAATTTAGCGCTAAAGAATGATGAGGCTACGTTGGCATAAGCATTGGTGATCACTGCCATCATGATCAGGCCCGGTACGATAAACTGCATATAGCTAAAGCCATGCATGTCACCAATACGTGAACCAATCAGGTTGCCGAAAATAATAAAATAAAGCGTCATGGTGATCACCGGCGGCACCAGCGTCTGAATCCAGATGCGTGCAAAGCGGTTGATCTCCTTGGCCCAGATACTCTTCAGTGCCACCCAGTAAAGATGTGTCATGCTTTTGCTCCTTTTCCCTGGGTCAGGCTGACGAACAGCTCTTCAAGGCGGTTCGCTTTGTTACGCATACTCAACACCTGCACGCCCTGCGCGCTCAGTTGGCTGAACACGCTATTCAGACCCTGCTCACGCATCACTTCCACTTCCAGCGTGGAGGTATCCACCAGGCGGTACTGGAAACCCTCCAGCTGCGGCAGTGGGCTGCGCGGCGCGAGATCCAGAATGAAGGTTTCTGATTGCAGCTTCGACAATAGACCTTTCATCGAGGTATTTTCCACCAGCTCGCCGCTCTGAATAATGCCGATGTTACGGCACAGCATTTCGGCCTCTTCCAGATAGTGAGTGGTGAGAATAATGGTGGTGCCTTTGATATTGAGATCTTTCAGGAAGGTCCACATCGAGCGGCGCAGTTCAATATCCACGCCAGCGGTGGGTTCGTCGAGGATCAACAGCTTTGGCTCATGCATCAGTGCACGCGCAATCATCAGACGACGCTTCATGCCGCCCGAAAGCATACGTGCACGCTCGTTGCGTTTACCCCACAGATCGAGCTGGTTGAGGTATTTCTCCGCGCGCTTGTTGGCTTCACTGCGCTCAACGCCGTAGTAACCAGCCTGATTCACCACAATCTGCATCACGGTTTCAAACGGGTTAAAGTTGAATTCCTGTGGCACCAAACCGAGCTGTCGCTTGGCGTTGACCACATCTTTTTCCAGGTCATAACCAAATACGCGCACGCTGCCACCAGATTTATTCACCAGTGAACTGATAATGCCGATGGTGGTGGATTTACCCGCGCCATTCGGCCCGAGCAGTGCGTAAAAATCGCCGGCTTCTACGTTGAGATCCAGCTTCTTCAGCGCCTGTACGCCGCCGGGATAGGTTTTGGTCAGCCCGGAAAGTTCCAGTGCATAAGTCATTGCGAATCCATACCCTGTTGTAGTGACATCAAAGCCCTATGAAATGATAGTGCGCTCACAGCGAGCCTGCGGGGTTATTCAGAGATAATAGGTGAAAAATCAAAGATGAAGCGCCCGCCACACTTTACCACTCTGCTTGCCGCAGGGGAACGCGAGCATAGCCCGTAAGTCAGTGACTTGCGGGCTGCGCATCTTATCGCAGGCTAAAGGGATTAGCCTTGGAAGATTGTGCGGTTATTCACCGGTTGGGATAACTTTGCCGATATACGGCAAATGACGATAGCGTTGCGCGTAGTCGATACCAAAGCCTACAACGAACTCATCTGGAATGGTGAAGCCAACGTATTCAACGGTCACTTCGACTTCGCGGCGCTCGGGTTTATCCAGCAGGGTGCAGATGGCCAGTGATTTTGGCTCACGCAGACGCAAGATTTCACGCACTTTGCTTAGCGTGTTGCCGGAGTCGATGATGTCTTCCACGATCAACACATCTTTGCCACGAATATCTTCGTCGAGATCTTTAAGGATCTTCACATCGCGGGTGGATGACATACCGCTGCCGTAGCTGGACGCGGTCATAAAATCGACTTCGTGCGGCACATCAATCGCGCGACACAGATCGGCCATAAACATAAAGGAACCGCGCAGCAGGCCCACTAAAACCATTTCGCTGCCGCTGCTGCGGTAGTGTTCGCTTATCTGCTTGCCCAGTTCGGCAATACGGGTTGCGATCTCCTGCTCAGAGATCATCACGTCGACGGTGTGTTTCATTGCATTCGCCTGGTTAAGGTTTTTCAGAAAGCCACGAAGTCTATCATAGTCGAACCAACCTCTAACGCGGCGCACAGAACGCAAACGATACCGTGGCAAAATTTATTGCTCTGACCTTAACTACAGGAAACTTCCCGCCCTCTCACCGGTGACCTCTGGAGATCTTATGGCCGCTTCATCCAGTAAAAAAACGCAGATTGGCACCCACGATCTGCATCCGGAAACGCAAATGCTGAACTATGGCTACGATCCGCGGCTGTCCGAGGGCGCGGTGAAACCGCCGGTGTTTCTCACCTCCACCTTTGTGTTTAACAGCGCCGAAGAGGGGCAGGATTTTTTTGATTACGTGGCCGGACGTAAACAGCCGCCGGAAGGCAAAAGCGGCGGGCTGGTCTATTCGCGCTTTAATCACCCTAACAGTGAAATCGTCGAAGATCGGTTGGCGATTTATGAAGGGGCCGAAAGTGCCGCCCTGTTCTCGTCCGGCATGTCAGCGATCGCCACCACGCTGCTGGCCTTCGCGCGCCCCGGAGAGGTGATTTTGCATTCACAGCCGCTGTATGGCGGCACCGAAACGCTGTTAAGCAAAACCCTGCACGACCTTGAGATCAAAGCAGTGGGTTTCAGCGATGGCACCGATGAAGACAAAGTGTATGAGGCCGCCAAACTGGCATGGCAGCGCGGTCGGGTCGCGCTGATTCTGATTGAAACGCCCGCCAATCCCACCAACAGTCTGGTCGACATTCAACTGATGAAACAGGTGGCAGATGTCATCACGCAGCAGCAAGGATCGCGGCCTGTTCTGGCCTGTGACAATACTTTGCTTGGCCCCCTGTTCCAGCACCCGCTGCAGCACGGCGCAGACTTATCGCTCTACTCGCTGACTAAGTATGTCGGCGGGCATTCAGATTTAATTGCGGGGGCAGTGCTTGGCAACAAAGCCTTGGTAGGCAAAGTGCGATCGCTTCGCAGTGCCATCGGCACGCAACTTGATCCCCATTCCAGCTGGATGATTGGTCGTTCGCTGGAAACGCTGTCATTGAGGATGGAGAAAGCCGCCAGCAATGCGGAAAAAGTCGCAGCCTATTTGCGCGATCATGAACAGGTGGAGAAGCTGCACTGGCTGCCTTATCTCGACGAAAGCAGCCCAGCTGGCGAGACTTATCAACGTCAGTGCAGCGGTGCGGGTTCAACCTTTTCCTTTGATATCAAAGGCGGACAACCGGCAGCCTTCCGTTTTCTTAATGCATTGGGGCTGTTTAAGTTGGCGGTGAGTCTGGGCGGCACTGAATCGCTCGCCAGCCATCCGGGCAGCACCACCCACTCAGGAGTGCCGCAGGAGGTGCGGCAGCGCATTGGCATTACGGATGCCACGGTACGTTTGTCGATTGGTATCGAGCACGCCGAGGATCTGATCGAGGATATCCGGCTGGCGCTGGAGGCGGCTCAATCAGCGTAATGTTTTCCAGTGCGCATAAATGCGCACCCTACGGTAAATCACACCGATTTTCGTAGGGTCGCCATTTATGGCGACCGAGACGTGCGCAATGATGAAACGGAGTTACTTAACTGACCGTAAATCCGAGCATCATGCCGGTATCTTCATGCTCCAGCAGATGACAGTGCGCCATATAGGCATTATCAGCATTAGCGACATAGTTGAACTGCACCAGCACTTCGCTGCGCCAGCCGTTGACGCTGACCATATCTTTCCAGCCGGCACGATGCGCTGCAGGCGGCTTGCCGTTTTCCGACAGGATGCGGAACTGTGCGCCGTGAATATGGAAAGGATGTAGCATCGCATCGCCTTCACCGGAAATCGTCCACTTCTCCAGCTTGCCCAGTTCGGCATTAAACATCGGCTTGGTCATGTTGAATGCCTGACCGTTGATTTTATTGCCGTTGTGGAAATCGTATCCAGCGGTTTTGCTCTCGCTGCCGTGGTCCATCTTCATCGCGCCGCCACTCATGTCCATGCTGCCATGGTCCATCTTCATCGCGCCGTCCCCCATGTCCATGCTGCCATGGTCCATTTTCGTACCATGATCCATCTTCATGTCGCCCATGGCTTTATGACCGTAACGATCCATCAACGCCTGCATCCCTTGTTGATCCAACTGCGGGTCCATCATCAGCTGCAGCCAGCGGTTTTGCACCCCTTCGGCTGAAGGTAATGGCGGCACATCCACCAGCTTATCCGGCAGGGAACCGCTCGCCATCACGCGCAGTGGCAAGATCTGCACCAGCGGCAAAGGCTGATCAAACGGGGCCAGCGTCATACCCATTTGTGTCACCGGCAGCGTCACCATATCGAAGGTTTTGCCATCGGAAGTATCAATCATCACTTCAAAGCGCTCACCCGGCAGCAACGGCAGGTGGTCAACCTTCACCGGCTCGGCCAGTAACCCACCATCGCTGGCAATGACATACATTGCACGGCGATCGCTGGTGGCGATATCCAGCGATCGCGCATTACAACCATTGAGTAACCGCAGACGTAACCAGCCGCGCGGCACTGCCTGCTGCGGATACTGCACGCCGTTGGTCAGCATCATGTCGCCAAACCAGCCCACCGCCGCACGCATGATATCGAGTTGATAATCAATGCGAGCGCCATCTTTGGTGAGCTGTTTGTCCTGGAAAATCAACGGGACATCGTCTTCGCCCCACTGCATCGGCAGGCGCAATTTGCCAGAGTCTTCATCCTCCAGCAGCACCAACCCCGCTAATCCTTGCGCCACCTGATAGCCGGTTTTACCGTGCTGATGTGGATGGAACCAGCACGTTGCGGCGGGCTGGTCTGGGGTGAAAGTCACTTGTCGTGACGCACCTGGCGCGATCACCGCCTGCGGGCCACCATCCACGTCACCGGGTATTTCCAGCCCATGCCAGTGCACCGTAGTGCCTTCAGCCAGGCGGTTATGAATATTGACGGTCACCGCTTTCTCACGCTGCAAGCGCAGTGCTGGCCCAAGCAGATTGCCGTTGTAGCCCCAGGTGGGGACTGCTTTGCCGTTCCATTGGCTGGTGCCGCTCATCGCCGTGAGCGTGTACTGCCCGTGGGCATCAGGCTGTAAAATAGAGGGAATCGGTAAGAGCGGGCGCGTAGCCGCCATTAGCGAGCGACTCCACAGCGGCAGCGCACCCGCAGCGCTGAGCGCAGCGGTCAACTTTAGAAAATGACGACGTTGCATATTCTTATCCTTGTCGTGAATAAGGGCACAGCGTAAACCTTTCCCCTGTGGGAGGGTCAAGCCCTGAAACAGAATGCACTGATAAAAACCGTGGGAATGGCCCATTTCGGCAAATTTAGCGGAATCCCTGCAATAACTGTGCTAACGTCAATAAATTGTCCCTTGTTGAGAATGATTATGACGAAAAGCATCAAGATCCTGCTGCTGGCGGGACTCCTTGGCTTCTCCTCCACCAGTTTTGCGCTGAGCGAATCCGAAGCAGAAGATCTGGCTGACCTCACCGCGGTGTTTGTCTACCTGAAGAATGATTGCGGTTATCAGGATTTACCGGATGCGCAGATTCGTAAAGCACTGGTGTTTTTCGCCCAGCAGAACCGTTGGGATCTGAGCAACTACAGTAACTACAATATGAAATCCCTCGGCGAAGAGAGCTATAAAGATTTGAGCGGTATCGCCATCACCAACGACAAGAAATGTAAGTCGCTGGCGCGTGATTCGCTAAGTCTGCTCGCTTACGTCAAATAGCCCGCAACACCGCTCTCCTGCTGAAGATTTGACCGTGCAACCACGGTCATAATTCGCTATCCTTTTTTGTTCCATTTTCATGGCGATGACATTAGAGGAGAGCCCCATCATGGCCCAAAATGAAATGTGGTATGAGACGCTTCATGCCGGATTTGGACAGTATTTCACGGTAGATAAACTGCTTTATCGCGATAAGACCGCGCATCAGGATCTGGTGATCTTTGAAAATGCCGCCTTTGGGCGAGTGATGGCGCTGGATGGCGTGGTGCAAACCACCGAACGCGACGAGTTCATCTACCACGAAATGATGACCCACGTGCCGATTCTGGCGCACGGCAAGGCGAAACGCGTGCTGATTATTGGCGGTGGCGACGGTGCCATGCTGCGTGAAGTCTCTCGCCACTCATCGGTTGAACAGATCACCATGGTGGAAATCGATGCGGGCGTGGTGAGTTTCTGCAAAGAGTACCTGCCGAATCACAGCGCAGGGGCTTTTGACGATGCGCGATTGAACCTGGTGATTGATGATGGCGTCAATTTCGTTAATCAGACCGAAGAGAAGTTCGACGTCATTATCTCTGACTGCACCGATCCTATCGGGCCAGGTGAGAGTCTGTTCACCTCCGAGTTTTATGCAGGCTGTAAAAATGCCTTGAATCTAGGCGGCATCTTCGTCGCGCAAAATGGGGTCTGCTTCCTGCAGCAAGAAGAAGCCATTAACAGCCATCGTAAACTCAGCCACTACTTCTCAGACGTCAGTTTTTATCAGGCGGCGATCCCTACTTATTATGGCGGCATCATGACCTTCGCCTGGGCCACGGATAACGAAACCCTGCGCCAGTGGGATGCAGCCACTTTACAATCGCGCTTTGACGATGCGGGCCTGCGCTGCCGTTACTACAATCCTGCGATTCATGTCGGTAGCTTTGCCTTGCCGCAGTACCTGCTGAATGCTTTGTCGTGTGAGGAGTGACGAAATTGCAAAAGCTGAAACTACACGGCTTCAATAATCTGACAAAAAGCCTGAGTTTTTGTATTTACGATATTTGCTACGCCAACAGCGAAGCCGAGCGTGATGGTTATATCGCGTATATTGATGAGCAATACAATGCCAACCGCCTCACGGAAATCCTGACGGAGACCTGTTCGATTATTGGTGCCAACGTGTTGAATATTGCGCGTCAGGATTATGAACCTCAGGGGGCCAGCGTCACGATTTTGGTGAGTGAGGAGCCGATCAATCCGCAGGATATTGATCAATCTGAAATCCCAGGTCCGTTGCCCAATTCGGTGGTAGCGCACTTAGATAAAAGCCATATCTGCGTACACACCTATCCGGAAAGTCATCCTGAAGGGGGGTTATGTACTTTCCGCGCCGACATCGAAGTCTCCACCTGTGGCGTGATTTCACCGCTTAAAGCGTTGAATTACCTGATTCACCAGCTGGAATCTGACATCGTCACCATTGATTATCGGGTACGCGGTTTTACCCGCGATGTGAACGGCGTTAAGCACTTCATCGACCATGAGATCAATTCGATTCAGAACTTTATGTCCGAAGATATGAAGTCAATGTACGACATGGTGGATGTGAACGTTTACCAGGAAAATATCTTCCACACCAAGATGTTGCTGAAGGAATTTGACCTGAAATATTATCTGTTCAACACCAAGCCTGAAGAGCTGAGTCCGCAGGAACATAAGCGAATTACCAATCTGCTGTGGAAAGAGATGCGTGAGATTTATTACGGTCGCAATATTCCGACGACGGGGTTGAAGCTGTTGTAGTTCGGTGCGTGCTAATACCCTCACCCCGTCCCTCTTCCAATGGAAGAGGGAGTAAAACGTGTGAAATTTGGCATGTTCTACGGGCGGTCCCCTCGCCCGCTTGCGGGAGAGGGTTAGGGTGAGGGAAATAGTCAAGCAGTCAGTTGCAGCCCAATCCCGCGCTCGCGCAAGTCGCGGCACACCACTTCATCCAGACGGGCATCGGTCACCACATCGGTCAGGCTATCAATCGGCGCGGCGCAATACAGCGACCAGGAGCCATACTTACTGCTATCGGCCAGCAAAATCCGGCGACGAGCATTGGCCAGCAGATCCCTCTTCAGCCCGGCTTTATCTTCCGTCGGCGTGGTAATACCGCGTTCGATACTCCACGAGTTACAGCTGACAAAAGCGATATCCGGATTGATGCTGCGTAGCAGACGGCGGCCGTGTTCCCCAATGCAAGACTGGCTGGAATCATCAATACGGCCACCAATAATAGTGGTTTCAATCTGCTTGAATTCAGACAGGAATAACGCGATATGCAGGTCTGCAGTGATGACGCGCAACTGCAGATGGGTCAATTGACGCGCCAGCTCCAGCATGGTGGTGCCCGCATCCAGCACCACGGAATCGCCCGTTTTCACATAGCTGGCGGCAAACTGCGCGATGGCTTGCTTCTCGGCCAGATTACGCTGCATCTTCTCCAGCGTGGTCGGCTGGGCGGGAATGAAGCGATTAAGCGTCACACCGCCATGGCTGCGGCTAATAACGCCTTCCTTGTCGAGCTTGATCAGATCGCGGCGGATCGTCGCAGGCGAGGCAGAAATCGCACTCACCAGCTGTTCTACAGTGACCAGATTATGACTTTTCAAATAGTCCATAATCTGGTCGAGACGGCTTTGTCCCTTCATATTTCCCTATGCTAGCTGCATCGCGAGTTTAATGGAGATCGCCATGCTCGCAGAGTTCGCTTTACCTGTCCAGGCGATATCAAACGCCGTGCCATGGTCCGCCGAAGTACGGATAAACGGCAGTCCCGCAGTGATGTTGACGCCGTCATAAAAGCCTAATAGTTTCAGTGGGATATGACCTTGGTCGTGATACATCGCCACCACCATATCGTACTGCCCCTGCTGACACTGCAGGAACACGGTATCCGGCGGACAAGGGCCATAGACATCAATCCCCTTCTCTTTCATCACTTTGATCGCCGGCGCGACGGTGGTGATCTCTTCATCACCAAACAGACCGTTCTCACCTGCATGCGGGTTCACACCGGCCACGGCAATACGAGGGTTGTCGAAGCCGACGCGACGCAGGAAGCTATCTGCCATACCGATCACCGTCTGAATACGTTCCCCGTTCAGGGTGTCGAGGAACTTACGCAGCGCAATGTGGGTGGTTACGTGAATCACCTTGAGGTGATCGGTGTACAACACCATGGCATAATTTTTAGTGTTAGTGAGTTGCGCCAACAGCTCAGTGTGCCCCGGATAAATATGCCCTGCTGAGTGCAGCGCTTCTTTATTCAGCGGTGCTGTGGCAATCGCATGCACGTCACCCGCCAGCGCCAGTTCGGTGGCACGCTTCACACAGCGCCAGGCCAAATCGCCCGCTTCTTTCTGCACGACACCCGGCTTAAGGGCTTCAGGATTTGCCAGAGGTTCGTCAATCACGTTAATAATGCCGGGTGCAAAATGCGCATCTTTCACCTGATCCAGCACGCGCAGTTCAGCCTGCGGCGTAATGTTCAATCCTATCACCCGACGCAGCGTGCTGGCGCAGCCGATGACCACCGCGGGAATGCCCGCCAGTTCACCTTCAGCTAACGCTTTAATGATGATCTCCGGGCTGATGCCCGCCGGATCGCCCATGGTCACCGCAATAATTTTATTCACTCGACTTCTCCTCAATGAAACGGATGGCTTCTACCAGGGTGTTTTCGTCGCCAAAGCCACCCGCTTTGGTCATCACCGGCAGGTGTAATTCGCTATTAAGCAGAACCCCGTGCGGCACGCAGCCTGCCACCAAGCCCTGAATCTGGAAACCGCTGGCGCCCAGCGCCTGTGCTACGGCAATGGCAACGTCGCCGCCAGAAAGATACAAACCGGCAGGCAACCCATGTCGGCATACCTTGCTGGTTAACTGTGCCAGGAACTGGCAAATGCGTTCACCTAATTCCTGGCGTGAAACCTGATGCTGCTGGCAGAGCTGTTCAATATCGTGACGCTGATCGGCATGCTGTGTGGTGCGCACTACACAATGCGCCCCGGCACTTATTGCTTGTTGCATGGCCTGTTGCCACACGTTAGCTTGCGGCCATGCGGGCTGCGCAAACAGCTGGCGAATATCGATGTCGATAATGCGGATCTCTCGCTGAGTAGCGAGACGGGCAATCTGCTGCTGGGCAATCGCACTCATTGACCCCACCACCGCTAAGACCGGCCTTGCCGGACGTGCAGCCAGATACTCTCCCAGCGCGTCGCCCAGTCCCGATGCGCCCGCCAGTAGCGGTCTGATGGACAAGGTTGCTGCTGCCGCCATCAATAACGCAATATCCGCATCCTGTTCGGCATCCACCACCACCAGGCCCTGCTTAGTGGAGAGAACCTGTGCCAGTTGACCACTGCGCACGGTGGCCAGATCGAGCGTTTCGCCCGCCATTGCACTCTGCATTTGTAGCCGGGTTAACACATGGCTACTGGTGACGGGCGTTTTAGGATCGCTGGCAAATTCGGTATCGGTCAGGCGCTGCTGATTGATCCACACCTCTCCCTGACGGGTGGTGCGTCCCAACCTGGGTACCGCAGGCACCACCAACGCCAGAGTTTTCCCGCTGGCTGTTAATGCCGCTTCAATTTCAGCGCCTGGATTGCCGCGCAGTGTGGAGTCGATCTTTTTAAACAGCCAACCATCTTGGGCAATCGCCTGATGCTGCTGTACGGCAAGCGTTGTACGATGCGCAGCATCTGCGGCGCTCACCGCTCGGCTATCGGTGCTGATCACCAGTACATCCGCACTGTTGGCATCATGTGGCGTGCTGCTATCAAACAGCACATGCACTTTTGCGCCCGCTCGCGCCAATCCGCTACCGGCATCATTGGCCCCGGTAAAATCATCGGCGATCACTAAGACTGGCGTTTTCCATGGCTGTGAAGTCATTCTCTTTCCTCTACCGGCAGCTCGCCGTGTTGAGATTGATTATATTCAATCATGATTGATTATATGTGAGCAAGATCAAATTATTTGAAATCAATTTGCCCTATAAATTTAGGCACTGTAGTGACAGAACCTGCACTGATTGAGCAAAGTTAATCATTCAGTACGAAAAAACCGCAATAAGGGTATGAAATGAATATCAACAGCACCGTGATCAGTGGCTTTCAGGCGCTTAATGACCTCAGCTATTTGCTGCAAGGTAAAGAAAAAGCGCTTCTGGTAACCGATAAGAATATTGAAGGCATTCCAGCGGTTCAGACGCTGATCGCGCAGCTGAAGCAGCAGATCGGCAGTTTGAGCATTGTTAACAGCGTCCCACCAGAACCGAGCCAGCATGATGTCGCAGCCATTGTTGCCGCGTTGCCCTCTACAGATGTGGACCTGGTGATCGGTGTTGGCGGCGGCAGCGTGCTGGATGTCGCAAAGCTGTTGTCGATCCTGTGCGTTGACGGCGCACCCACGCTGGATGCGCTGCTGGCCGGTGAAAAACCACAAACCCGTACCATATCCCTGTTGATCCCGACCACTGCGGGTACAGGATCGGAAGCCACGCCTAATGCGATCCTGGCGATCCCTGAGAAAGAGACTAAGGTGGGCATTATCACACCGGTGATGCTGCCAGATTATGTCGCACTGGTCCCCGAGCTGACCACCAGCATGCCGCCTCACATCGCTTCTTCAACCGGTATCGATGCGTTGTGCCATCTGATCGAGTGCTTTACCGCCACCGTGTCCAACCCGGTAAGCGATAACTATGCACTGATCGGTATGAAAAAGTTGTTCGCCAGTCTTGAGACCACCATTGCCGAACCGGGCAACCTTGAGGCGCGCCTCAATATGCTGTGGGCCTCCTATTATGGCGGCGCGTCCATTGCCCACGCCGGGACGCATCTGGTCCACGCGATGTCTTATCCACTGGGCGGCAAATATCACCTGCCACACGGCGTGGCGAATGCCATTCTGCTGGCCCCTTGCATGCGCTTCGTCCGCCCTGCTGCAGTGAGCAAATTCGCGCAAGCCTACGATTTACTGCCGGATGCCGATACCACACTGGATGAAGAAGCCAAATCACACGCGCTGGTGGAGTATTTCGCCGCGCTGGTGAAGCGTCTCAAATTACCGGCGAGTCTGGAAGAACTGGGCATTGGTCCAGATCACCTGCCGTATCTGGTTGAAGCCGCGCTCGACGTGCAGCGTCTGATGAAGAATGTGCCGATGAAAGTCAGCGCCGATGACGTGAGAAACGTCTACCTGACGCTGTTTCCGGCTTTGAATCACTAAGGATTAATGAGGGAATCATGAGCAAGAAAATTCAGGGCGTATTAACCGCCATCGTCACCACCTTTGATAGCGAAGGTGCATTCAACCCAGCCGCGCAACGCGTGCAGGTACAACGCCAGCTGAGCGCAGGCAACGGTATTTTCTGCGGCGGCACCAACGGTGAATTCTTCGTGCTGAACGAGCAGGAGAAACTGGCGGTGACGGAAACCTGCGTCGATGAAGTGAACGGCGCGGCAGCGGTTGTGGCGCATATTGGTGAGATCTCCACCCGTGAAACTATTCGTCTGGGCAAGCAAATTGCCAAACTGGGCGTCGATGCCGTTTCGGTGATCACACCTTATTTCGTGCCACTGAAGCAGGAAGAGTTGATCGCTCACTACCGCGCGGTAGCCGATGCGATTGATGTGCCGCTTTATCTGTACAACATCCCTGCGCGTACCGGTAACACCCTGCAGCCGGAGACTGTGCGCACGCTGGCCGCTCACCCGAACATCATCGGCATTAAAGACAGTGCGGGCAGCTACGAAAGCCTGAGCGGTTTCCTGCAAGCCGCGGAAGGCATGGAGAACTTTAACGTGCTGACCGGCCCAGACTCGCTGATCCATCGCGGCTTTGTCGAAGGCTGCACCGCCTGTATTTCTGGCCTGGCCAACGTGGCACCGAAAGAGATCAACGCCATCTGGGCACGTTTCCACGCAGGCGATATTGAAGGTTCACGCCAGGCGCAAGAGAACATCACCGGTCTACGTACCGATCTCTACAGCGTCGGTTTCCCACCGGCCACCGTCAAGCGAGCAGTCTCGCTGCTGGGCTCTGATGTGGGTAACAGCCGTTATGCAGTGAGCTTCTCTGCCGAAGAAGAGCAGAAGATCCGCCAGATCGTGAATCAGTATTTGCAGTAATGATTTTGGGCAGTCTTTTTGCCTTTTTACCACCTAAATACCCTAAATAATTCGAGCTGCAGGACAAATATGCCGCAGGCTTATTTGAACAGCGCTAGCGCTGGCCCGTAGGGTGAGGCTTTAGCCGAATCACGCGGCAAGTGAGTTAATCCCCAGGAGCTTACTGAAGTAAGTGACTGGGGTTAGCTCACGCAGCCAACGCACCTGCAGCTTGAAGTATGACGGGTATTAACACCGGGAAGAATCATGAAAGTCATCTGTACTTCACCCTCATTCGCCAAATACGACGCTGCCCCCATCGACACCCTGCAGCAGCACGGTTTTGAGCTGATTACCCTGCCCGCTGATGCACCGCTCAGCGCGCTGGAACCGCATCTGGCCGATACCGTGGCGATGATTGTTGCGTTCACTGACGTCAACGAAGCACTGCTGGAGAAAGCGCCACAACTGAAGATCGTGTGTAAGCACGGCGTTGGCGTTGACAACATCAATCTGGATGCCACCCGCGCGCGCGGCATTTATGTCACCAACGTGCCGGATGCCAATAAACATGCGGTGGCTGATTTTACCTTTGCGCTGATCCTCAACAGCGCGCGCCAGATTACTCAGGCGGCGATTGAAACCCGCGCGGGTAACTGGCCACGCATCTTTGCCACCGACGTGTATGGCAAGACGTTGGGCATCATCGGCCTAGGCAATATTGGCAAGCAGGTGGCGTTGCGCGCCAAAGGTTTCAACATGCGCGTTATCGCTTTTGATTTTTATCCGGATGAGAAATTCGCCGCAGAACACGGTATCGAATTTGTCAGTCTCGACCAACTGACTGAAAGCAGTGATTTTATCACGCTGCATAAGCCGCTCACCGATAAAACCCAAAACCTGTTTGATGCTGCGCGCATCAAGCGCATGAAGAAAAGCGCTTTCCTGATCAACGCATCACGCGGTGGCATCGTTAATGAGCAGGACCTCTATCAGGCGTTGCTGGATAACGTGATTGCTGGCGCAGCTGCCGATGTGTTCGAACAGGAACCGCTGGCGGAACACCCGTTGTTTACGCTGAGCAACTTTATCCCGACCTCGCATATCGCGGGATATACCGACGGTGCCATCAGCGCTATTGGTGAACGCTGCGTGATGCAAATCGTGCAGTGCATTAAACAGGGCGAACGCCCAGTAAATATCATGAACGGGCTGGATTAACTTTTTCAAAACCCTATTTAATCCATTTTTTAATCCCAAGTCATTGGTGTTGTAGCAAGGCGGCAAATTCATTCATCCTCAGGAGCTTATTCCAGGGGGGAATGAATGCAGCCAACGCCGCTACAGCGCGAAGGACGCCGGGAAGGTGAAAATAATATGAATAACACCTCTCGCTCTACCCGTATTCGCTGGTGGATTGCAGGCCTGATGTGGCTGGCAATCGCCATTAATTATATTGACCGAACTGTACTCTCTGCGGCCGCACCGCACCTGATTAAAGAACTCGATATAAACCCAGAGATGATGGGTTTTATTATGGCGGCATTTTTCTGGTCCTATGCACTCTTGCAGATCCCGGCAGGCTGGTTCGCCGATCGTTTTGGGCAGAAAAAAGGTCTGGGTATTGCTGTTGCGTGGTGGTCGATTGCCACCATGGCGATGGGCCTGGCGACCGGTTTTAAATCCCTGCTGGCGCTGCGCTTAGCGCTGGGTGTCGGTGAAGCCGCGGCTTACCCGAGCAACGCCGGTATTACCGCGCGCTGGTTCCCGGATCGCGAACGTGCCACGGTTTCAGGCCTGTTCGACAGTGCGTCGAAGTTTGGTGGTGCCGTTGCCATGCCGTTGATCGTATTTATGATCGCAATGTTCGACTGGCGCATCACCTTCCTGGTGATTGGCTCACTCGGTGTGTTCTGGGTGATCGCCTGGTACTTCATCTATTCCGAGAACCCGGAAGATCATAAATCGATCAGCCAGGATGAAGTGCGATTCATTCGTGATGGCCAGGCGCAGAAACACGGCGATAAAAGCGTGAAACCGATGAAGTGGTATAAGCTGCTGCGCTACCGCAATATCTGGGCGATGTGCATTGGCTTCTTCACCATCAACTACACCTCCTACTTCTTTATCACCTGGCTGCCAACTTACCTGGTGAAAGATAAAGGCATGGATTTCCTCAAAATGGGGATGGTCGCTGCACTGCCACTGATTTGCGGCATGGTGATTGAAGTGCTGGCGGGTTGGGCATCCGATCGCATGGTACACAATAAACTGCTGTCACTGACCGCCACCCGTAAGCTGTTCCTGACCATCGGTCTGCTGATGGCACTGTGTATCGGTTTTGCGCCGTTCACCGATTCCGTATTTATGACCGTGCTGCTGCTGTGTATCGCCAAATCCGGTACCACAGTAGCGGCCTCTCAGGTCTGGGCTCTGCCGGGTGATGTGGCGCCACAAAACAGCGTGTCGATGGTCGCGGGCCTGCAGAATACCGTCTCAAACATGGGCGGCGCAGTCGGCCCAATTATTACCGGCGCTATCGTTGGCGCAACCGGCCACTTTACCTGGGCACTGGTGTTCTCTGCCGTGCTGGTGGTGATTGGTATTCTTAACTACCTGTTCCTGATGGGCAAAGTTGAACCTATCGTGGATGAGGAGCAGGTGCATCATTCACATTCCGTTGTGAGCGGCGCGTAAGTGCCAAACCCGCCGCATCGTCCTGATGCGGCGTTTCCCCTACAGAAAATAAAAAACAATTGGAGGCGACATGTCGCTGAATTCCAATGGATCACCTGCTGCAATTCAGGCAAGTAAAGCGAAAGGGAAATTTCGTTTCGTCATTCTCACGGTGCTGTCCGTCGGCATCGCCATTAACTATATCGATCGCGCCGCCATGAGTGTCGCCATGCCGTTTATGAGCCAGGAGTTGCACTTCTCGCCCACTGACAGCGGCTTGTTACTCTCGGCGTTTTTCTGGAGCTATGTGCTGTTCCAACTGCCCGGCGGCTGGTTAGTCGATAAGCTGGGGCCCCGCATCACTTTTGCAGTCAGCAGTCTCGGGTGGGGTTTAGCCACCGCGGCTTGCGGCCTTGCCAGTTCGATTGCGGCGCTGGTGGGTTTCCGGTTTGTGCTGGGCGCAGTGGAAGCCCCCAGCTATCCCGCCAGCTCCTCAACGGTGACGCGTTGGTTCCCGCGTCAGGAGCGCAGCTTTGCCGCTGCCACCTTTAACAACGGCAGTAAAATCGGCGGCACGCTGGCGATTCCGATCATCTCCTTCCTGATTGCCCTGGTCGGCTGGCGCATGACGTTTGTCATTTCGGGCGTGGTGGCGGTAGTTTGGGCGCTGGCCTGGTACCTGTGGTATCGCGATCCGCGCGATCATAAAACCGTTTCACGTGAAGAAGTCGAATTCATTGAAGCGAATCAGGATCCGCAAACCGGTGAGCCGATGAGCGTGCGACAGTTGCTGGGCCAGCGCGCCGTGCAGGCGATGATGGCGGGCTTCTTCTGCATCAACTTTGTCTCTTACTTCTTCTTCACCTGGTTCCCCACCTATTTAGTGGAAACCTTCCATCTGTCACTGATGAAGTTTGGCTTACTGGGCATGCTGCCAGGACTGGCGGCGATTGTCGGCGGCTGGTGCGGCGGGTTGCTATCCGATTCCCTGGTGCGTCGCGGTTATTCCCTCAGCGTGGCCCGCAAGATCCCCTTGGTGGGCGGCATGCTGGGCAGCGCCACCATCGGCCTGGCGGCGTTTTCACCGACTGTGGGATTAGCGCTGGCGGCACTCTGTTTTGCGAATTTCGCCGCCACCTTTGCCTCCGCAGCCTTGTGGGCGCTGCCTTCTGATGTCGCGCCGAACCGCGCTAACGTGGCAACCATTGGCGGTATTCAGAACATGGCCGCCAATCTGGCAGGCATCATTTCGCCGGTGATGATCGGCGTGATCATGCAGTACACCCACTCCTTTGTCATCCCGCTGGAAATTGCCGGTGTGATCGGCGTGGTCGGTGCATTGATTTATGCCTTCTGGTTACCGCGTGTGCAGCCGATGGGCATGGACACCGCTACCGCACTGGATGGAAATTTAAGGAGAGAAGTATGAATCCTCGCTGGAAGCAACGCCCGGCACACTCGACTTGGGGAGATTTTGGCCCGGACGATCAGCTGGGTCGGCTGAATCTGCTGACCTCACAGAAGGTGCTGGAAGGGGTGAAGGAAGTCAAAACCGGACAGACTTTCTGCCTGAGTTTGCCGCTTGATTTACCGGGTGGGACGGCGATGAATCCACGTCGCCCACCACCGCAACTCAATGCCACGCGACGCGGCGAGCACGCCAACATGACCTATCCGCTATCGCGTGATAATCCGTTGCTCACTGATGTGATCTGCGATGATACCGTGACCCTGGCGCTGCAATACTCGACCCAGTGGGACAGCCTGGCGCACATGGGGCAGTGGTTTGACGTTAACGGCAACGGTGAGCCGGAGATGGTGTTCTACAACGGCTATAAGGCAAATGTGGATATCGTCGGTGAAACCGATTATCGCGGCGGCTGCGGCTGCGATCACGGCAGTCATTTAGGGGCCAGGAAACTCGGCATTGAGAATGTGGCGCAGCACGGCATGCAGGGCCGTGCGGTGATGATTGATATCAAGCGCCATTTCGGTACTGAGCGGTTTGCCTTTGGCTATCAGCATCTGCAACAGATTCTGCAAGCGGATGATATTGACGTCCGTCCTGGTGATATGGTCTGTTTCCGCACCGGCATGGATGAAGCAATTCTGGCCATGCAGGGTGAGCCAGATATGACCTTCCTCAACAGCCATTTTGCCGGACTGGATGGCAGTGATGAACAACTGCGCAATTGGGTGGTGGAGAGTGGTGTGGTGGCATTAATTGCCGATAACCCGGCGGTAGAAATTTTACCGGCGCGCCCGATGAACGATGATTTTTATCCGTCTCATCCACTGCATGATTTGTGCCTGTTTCGTTTAGGCGTATATCTCGGCGAGCTGATGTTGCTAAGCCCGCTGGCCGACTGGCTGGCACAGCATCAGCGCCATGCGTTTCTGCTTACGGCACCGCCGCTGCGTTTACCTGGCGCGGTAGGATCGCCCGCCACGCCGATTGCCACGGTGTAACCCCATCAACCAGGTCGCCATAAATGCCGCCCCTACAAAATCGACGTAGGGTTGCCATTTATGGCGACCTAACCCTTTATTTGCCCGCCATAAATTGCCGATATGCCGCGATCACCGCGAGGAAATCTTCCACCCCGCAAAAGGAGAGGCTCTCTTCGTCGTAATAAGTCATCCCTTCTTCGATACCGTCATCTTCCAGCGCCAGCTGATTGGCGCGGATCATCACCTCTTCCTCATCCAGCCAGATCGTGTACTCGTGTCCAACACGCTGCCACTGGTTGATGGTGCCCTTCACCTCGCGAGCCGCGACCTCGACCTCATCCAACAGGGCCAAATTATCTTTCACTTCTTCGTTGAACCAGTGCCCCACCGCTTCGTGGTCCATCGACATACGGACTTTGACCTGACCCGTCAAATCACGCAGAAATTCATACTCCATGGGGTTCGCCTCGTGTAGCTAATGGCGCAACATACAGCACCGAATAAGTGCATTTTGTGCGTAGCGCGCTGAATAAAGTGGGATCACGCTCGCATTATGCCAGAAGCTACCGCTCAATAGGTGACGGTGACCGTCACAGTATCGCTATAACTGCCCGCAGGCTGGTTGGTCTGATCCGGATTTACCTTGGCGGTGTAATTGATACTTTGCGTTGCTCCCGTGCCGGTTTCGCTCAAGTCATTACTGGCGGTCCAGGCTGAGCCATCAGGCTGATAAAGCTGATATTGTAACAGCGAGGTGCCATTGATCATTTGTCGCCAGTCACCGCTGGTGGCATTACTGCTGGCAAGATTGACGCTGTAGGCGGCATTCAAGGTGCAGCGTATGCCCAGTGTCGAGGAGATCGTGCCAAAACTGGCTGGCAGTGAGGCACTGCCAAAATCCACATCGGGCGCGCTGTCGATGGCACAATCGTTGGTGACTTCAAACTGTAGCTGGATCGTCGAAACCGCCGTGCCCGTGGTGTAAGAACATATCCCCAAGACGCCGACAAAACAGATACTGTAGTTCCAGGTGATTGTCAGTGTGTCGGTGTAGGTTCCCGCAGGCACATTGGTGCCAGTGGTGGTTTTTAAGTAGAGTGGCAGTGTGCCGTCGCTGGCATTGAACAATCCCAGCAGTCCCAGCAATGAAGTCGAACTCCAGGTTTTGCTACTGCCAATGCTGTAGACCGTACTACAGCCACTGTCACCGCAAATGCTGTAGGGCACATAACTGCCCGTGCTGCTGTTATAAAAACGTGGCGTGGTTCCCGATGCATTGGCTGAACGGGTCATGGTGCCTGTCACCGTATTGGTGCTGAGAAGTGAAAGCGCACTGCCCGAACAGGTGAAGCCGGTGCCGGTTTCCACCACCTGAGCGGTGCTGGCCAGCGTAAACGAACTCAGACTGCCAAAGTCCGTGCTGCTGGAACTGGCAGTGCACGCTGCCCACAGCGAACCGCTCCAGCCTGCCAGCAGTACCACCAGGCTAATCAGTATCCTTTTCATTGCTGCCTCTCCTGTTTATCACGCATCGCACATACCAGCGGTCCAACGAGGTACTGGGCTTGCTTACCGTCCAGTACTAAAGGGTGACGGCACTGGCCTCCCGGGAGCGAAACCGCGATATCACTGTGCTCCGGCACATCGTCAAACCACGCCTGACCGCCATAGCCCATCTGCGTGGTTTGACCGCTGTGAATTTCCGTCACCAGGGTGCCGGGGGGTAAAGGATGATATTGGCCATCGACCAACGTCAGTAGCAGCGGCCGGGTTTTGCGTAGCGGGAAATTCACCAGTGCACCACTGGCCTCTCGCACCGCCACCCGTTGCTCCACTTGGGGTGTATTAATATCCGCCGGTAAATTCAGGGGATCGATAGTCAGTTTGGCGGGATACCATGCGCTCACCCACGGCACCAAAATGTGGCCTCCGCTGTCTGTCTCACCCAATAGCTGATTTTCATAACGCACAGGCACGCCGCTGTAACCCGAGGTGCTGACCACGATAAAGGCATCATTGATTTTGCTACTGGCAAACAAGGCGTTATCCATCCACACCAAGGCGCCACTGGCATCAAACCATTGGCTACGATCGCCGGATGATCCATAGATCCCGCCACTTAAAACGGTATAGCGATTCTTCCAGGTCAGATCGGCCTGACGATAGCCATCATTATTAGGGGACGCCGCCAGATTCCAGCCCACTCCACCCGCTGCGGGCGCGGCGCGGCTATAACTCATTGTCTGTGTCGTCTCGCCGTCGCTATCGCGTTGGCTGGAGAGCGAGAGCGATCCAGACTGATCAAAAGGAATGAGCAACTGGATTTGCGCAGCCATTCCCCGATCCCCCAGAGTCTTATTCAGTGTCAGATGCAGGCTGCTGTTCGCCCACAAGCCATGGCTCCAGGAGAGATTGGCTAACCGGGTACGGGTACCATCATGCGCGGTGATATCAAAATAGCCCACGCCAAAGGTGCCCGCCCAACGACCAAAAGGGGCCATGCTGAGGGTGGCTTGTTCAGCACGGCGGCTCAGCGTGGCACTGGTGTGATAGACCGACAGATCGCTAAACCCCGCAGTGCGTTGTACATGGCTGACACTGAGGCTGAAGCTGGGTGCATACCAAGAGTAACCGGCGGAATATTGCTGCCCGCTCTGCCCGGATTGAGACTGACTGGCGCTTAGCGAAAGTGTGCCTAAACGTGCAACGGCCATATCCGCACCCGCGCCCATACGCGCCAGGCCGCCACGGCCCTCACCTTGCAGCGCTAACGTCAGATGATCATTAAAGCCATAGCGATAAAACCCGCTGACCGCCGCTGCGTCATAATCCGCACTGCGTATGCCGTAGTTTTGCCGCAACGCCCCCGCACTGAAATCAAAATCACTCAATCCGCTGCGCAAAAGTTGATTCGAGACATAAAACGGAATGCTGGTCTCGACCTGCCGCCCTAAAGCGTCCGTGGTCACCAGCGTGGCTTCACCCGCACCGTTGATATAGGGCGTACTGGTGAGTGTCCAGGGACCGGCATTCAGGCTGTTGCTGCTGGCTTTGTAGCCATTAATAAACACGTCCACACTGCCGGGTACGGCTGCGGTGCCCGACCAGTTCAGCATCGGATAGGTCACCAGGTCGGGACGCACCGCAAAACTGCGGCTGATACGCAGGCCACCTAATCGCACCGAATTGCTCCAGCTGAGCGAGTTGCTGATCACATCGCCCATCTGATAACTCACCATGCGATCAACATCACTGTATTTCCAGGTGGTGTCGTAACGCAGATAGCCCTCACGGCTATCGCTTTCACCTTTCGACTGCCAGTCTTGTCGCCAGGTGCCGGTATTGGAGAGATAGCCCGAAGCCGAAAACACACGCTGCTCCAGCCAGACCGCGCTATAGCCGCTGCTTTGCGCGCTTTTTACGCTGTAAGCGTCGTAATTGAGCAGCATTCCGGGGGAACTGATCGCCTGGAATGCCGCATTTTTCTGCTCGCCGAGCATTTGCCGGGGTAACCAACTGTCCGGCACCTGCAACTGCAATATCTGATGCACGCTGTCATAGCGGGCAGTGATCTGCGCCAGAGCACTCACATCCTGCATGCCGCTGGCGGTGTCGGCTAACCGGATGTGATTGCGCCTCAGTACTGCCGCATCCAACAGATAGTGCGTACCCTGCACCGTCACTGGTACCACGCTGCCGTCATTACGACCATTGACACTCAGCGTCAGCCACAGCATGTATTCCGTCGGCGCACTCTGTAACGCACGTGGCGGAGGCAAACCATCGTAAACTTCCGCGTTTACCTCCATCACGCCGCACAACAGCAGGCCAGGCAGCAGCGCCAGCCTTCGCGTTGGCGCTGAAATCATTGGCTGATGGCTACCGCTGGGCCATTATCGGTGAGTTTGGTATACAGCGAGATCCCCATTGGCACCGTTTTCCCCGGCGGCAGTGGGAACTGCATACTCTGCCCCGCTAGCACATAGCCGAGAAAACCTTTTGCCAGCGTGAACGACGCTTTATTGATATCCGCATCGCGGCCCCAAAATACCTGGCTCAAACGTGCATGCACTTTGCCGGTGTTGCGAATGCGCAGCAGGGTTTTACCTTGCACAGTGATCACCTGCCAGCTTAGCTTTGGCTGACTTGCCGAGGCGGGATCGCGACGAATATCACTGCGTGTCTGGGTCCAGACGCCTTGGCTATCGAGAAACAGAGGCAGTACATATCGCATCTGCAAACGTAGGCCTGCGCTGTTTTTCACCACAGGAACATTCGCATCTGGGATCTCATCCAGAATGATACGGTAGGCTTTTTCACCCTCAACTGGCGCTGGGCCAGTGCGAATTAAGCGCACCAGTTGTCGCTGCTGCGGCGGCACAGTGGCAAACGGTGGACTGGCGATTACGTCACTTTGATCGGCGTAGCGGTCTCGATAATCCTGTTGTTGCCAACTTAACAAACGAATTTGCAAACGCACCGGCTGGCTTCCCCGATTCTCCAGCCACAAGGCACTGCCATGTTGGTCGGCTTCAATGACCTGAAAAATCGGCCAGACTAACACCGAGCTTGCTGCATGGGACACACAACTCTGTAACGCCAGCAACGCGATAACGATCAGTTTTTTCATGATTCAGTAGGTCAAGGTGACAGTTACGGTATCGCTGTAAGTGCCAGAAGCGGGCAAGCCCGACGTGGCAAACAGGCGTCCATAAATGGTGTAAGTTTGTGTGCTATCAGGAAACGACGACACGCTATACGCCAGCGCATCGCTGCCCCAAACCGTGGTGTGTGCTGCATCTTGATACAGTTGATAAGCCAGAGTGGCGCTGCCATTGCTCAGGTAACGTGAACTGGCACTGCCGCCATGTTCGCCGTAGTCCAAAGCCAGCGTAATGGCAGTGCCTGGCGTGCAGGTCACCACTATCGACCCCGCCCCGCTGCTGCTTGCCACATCAACAGGCGTGCTGATGGTAGACATAGCACCGAAATCCAGCGTTCCAAAGTCTGCACTGGCGCTGCTATTGCTGCCAAAAGCGCAGCCGCTGGTGATGGCAGCCATCACCTGGAAACTATCAGTGGTGCTGCTGGCAAAGCAGGGCCACGAGCTTAATAACCAGACGCATGCGATAAGGTGCCGTTCCATGGCGCTCGCCGTGTTACCAGGCTAACGTCGCCGTGACCGTATCAACATAGGTGCCGGAAGCCGGTGAAGTGGTGCTTTGGTCCGAAGGCAAAATGCGGCCGTAAATCGGCACATCCTGTTCGGTACCGTCGGCAGTTAATGACACGCTGCCGTTCACAGCAATTTCAGTGCTGCGCGAGGCGTCAGAATAGAGGCGATAAGGAATTAGCGTGGTGCCTGATGTCATATTACGTAGGGTACTGCTGCCGTTGAGGCCACCATCCAGCGTTAATGTCGGAGATAATCCACTGGTACAGGTGACCGTCACGCTGCTGCTGCCGTCAGACCCTAATACGCTGCCATCAATAATATTGGCGAGGTCGGCGTAGGTGCCAAAATTAATCGAGCCCCAGTTGTTGGTTGACCCACTGGAGTCATTATTCCCGACGGTACAACCGTCGCTAATCACCACTTGAATCCCCACCTGGCCCGTGAGCGTTCCGGCGGCACTGGCCGCCAGGGGTGTTGTTAATATCGTCGCGATAGAAAGTGCATAGATGGCGGTTTTGAATTCCATTTTGACCCCACACAATGACAGCATTGTTGTTGAGCCCACGATATCTGGAAACAATTAGATAATCTTAAACATGACCCAATCGCGACAGATCAAGCTTTAAACAAGTATTAAGATTTTATCATTTGATATCGGGACGTTATGCAAGTGAAGCGCGCATAAGCGAAACGGCCGCTATCACTTTTTTTAAACATAACCGTGTGATGAAAAATAAGATAGCGAGGAGATAGGAATATTCTTAAAACGCATTTATACCCTTAATTTGATATTATCCATGGCATTTAATCTGCGCTAAATCGATTTTAAGTAGCATTTTTCTTTGTTAATTCGATTCATTAAAAAAAAGCCCTTTGAACCCAACCAATAAAACTTAACGATAAACAAGCAATATCCTGAATTAAAACTGCTTGTATTGATAAATCATAACGGAAATGACGAAACCAATTAATGAAATAACACAATGAAACTAATCATGATGAGTTATTATTAATCATTCGAAAAAGTATGATGAAATTGACGTTTTCGGAAAATTATCCAGAAAAGAACCAATAAAAAAGGGACGATTCACATCGCCCCTTTTTCTCATTCCTGCCGCCGATTAAACTGCAGTCTGGAAGATCACACCATCAGCTTTCTCAGTGTACTGACCGAGTTGGTCAAAGTTGAGGTAGCGGTAGGTATCAGCCGCCGTCTTATCAACCTGCACCATGAACTGCTGGTATTCGTCTGGCGTTGGCAGTTTGCCGAGCAGTGAAGCCACTGCCGCCAGTTCTGCTGACGCCAGGAAGACGTTCGCGCCGGTACCCAAACGGTTCGGGAAGTTACGGGTTGAGGTGGAAACCACCGTTGCACCGTCTTTAACGCGCGCCTGGTTACCCATGCACAGTGAACAACCTGGGATTTCGATACGCGCACCACTTTTACCAAAGACGCTGTAGTAGCCCTCTTCAGTCAGCTGTGCGGCATCCATCTTGGTTGGCGGCGCAACCCACAGGCGAGTTGGCAACTGACCTTTGTGCGCATCCAGCAGTTTACCTGCTGCACGGAAGTGACCGATGTTGGTCATGCAAGAACCGATAAACACTTCATCGATCTTCTCACCCTGCACATCAGACAACCAGCGCGCATCATCTGGGTCGTTCGGCGCACATAGAATTGGCTCTTTGATTTCTGCCAGATCGATCTCGATCACCGCAGCGTATTCCGCATCCGCATCGCCTTCCAGCAATTGCGGGTCCGCCAACCATTTCTGCATGCCTTCAACGCGGCGCTCTAGCGTACGACGATCGCCGTAACCTTCAGAGATCATCCACTTCAGCAGCACGATATTTGAGTTCAGATACTCAATAATCGGCTCCTGATCCAGCTTGATGGTACAACCTGCAGCAGAACGCTCTGCAGACGCATCGGTCAGTTCGAATGCCTGCTCAACTTTGAGTTTTGGCAGACCTTCAATTTCCAGCACGCGGCCAGAGAAGATGTTTTTCTTCCCTTTCTTCTCAACGGTCAGTAAGCCCGCTTTAATCGCATACAGTGGGATTGCATGCACCAAATCACGCAGAGTGATACCCGGTTGCATTTCACCCTTAAAGCGCACCAGTACGGACTCAGGCATATCCAGTGGCATCACGCCGGTGGCAGCAGCAAACGCCACCAGACCTGAACCCGCCGGGAAGGAGATACCGATTGGGAAACGGGTATGTGAGTCACCACCGGTACCAACGGTATCTGGCAGCAACATACGGTTCAGCCAGCTGTGGATAACGCCATCGCCCGGACGCAGCGAAACACCACCACGGTTCATGATGAAGTCAGGCAGCGTATGGTGAGTGGTCACATCCACTGGCTTAGGATAAGCGGCGGTATGGCAGAATGACTGCATCACCAGATCAGAAGAGAAGCCCAGGCACGCCAGGTCTTTCAGTTCATCACGGGTCATTGGACCGGTGGTATCCTGAGAACCCACCGAGGTCATTTTCGGCTCGCAGTAAGCGCCAGGACGAATCCCTTCTACGCCGCACGCACGGCCAACCATTTTCTGCGCCAGCGAGTAACCGCGGGTGCTTTCCGCCACATCTTTGGCTTTTACAAACACATCGCTGTGCGGCAGACCCAGAGACTCACGCGCTTTGGTGGTCAGGCCACGGCCGATGATCAGGGGAATACGGCCACCGGCACGCACTTCATCCAGCAGAACTTCGGTCTTCAGCTCGAAGCTCGCCAGTAGTTCGTTGGTTTCGTGATTGCGCACTTCACCCTTGTACGGGTAAACGTCAATCACATCGCCCATTTCCAGACGATCAACGTCGACTTCGATCGGCAGCGCGCCAGCATCTTCCATGGTGTTGAAGAAGATGGGTGCAATTTTACCGCCGAGACACAGACCGCCGCCTTTTTTGTTTGGCACGTACGGAATGTCATCGCCCATGAACCACAACACCGAGTTGGTCGCGGATTTACGGGAAGAACCGGTGCCGACCACGTCACCGACGTACGTCAGCGGGAAGCCTTTTTTCTGCAATGCTTCGATCTGTTTGATCGGCCCAATGTTACCAGCATCGTCGGGTTCGATACCTTCACGGGCGTTTTTCAACATCGCCAGTGCGTGCAGTGGAATATCCGGGCGAGACCATGCATCCGGTGCCGGAGAGAGGTCATCGGTGTTGGTTTCGCCGGTCACTTTAAACACGGTGGTGGTGATTTTTTCTGCCAGCTTAGGACGCTTAAGGAACCACTCTGCATCAGCCCATGACTGGATGATTTTTTTCGCATGTGGGTTGCCTGCTTTGGCTTTCTCTTCGACGTCGTAGAAGTTATCGAACATCAGCAGCGTGTGGGACAGGGCTTCTGCGGCAATTGGGGCCAGCGCTTCGTCATCCAGTGCTTCAATCAACGCATGGATGTTATAGCCGCCTTGCATGGTACCCAGCAGTTCAACTGCTTTTTCACGAGTTACCAGAGGAGAGAGGGCTTCGCCCTTAACTACTGCGGCCAGGAATCCGGCTTTGACATACGCCGCTTCATCAACACCTGGCGGGACACGGTTGACCAATAAGTCGGTCAGGAATTCTTCTTCACCCGCTGGCGGGTTTTTCAGCAGTTCAACCAGCGCGGCCATTTGGGATGCATCTAACGGCTTAGGTACGATTCCCTGGGCAGCACGCTCGGCAACGTGCTTACGGTATTCTTCTAGCACGACGTTCTCCTCGCTCTCATTGTATAGCTTTCCGGTGCACCCCTTGAGCTGTCAAACAGTAGGGTGAGGTGCCCGGTTCCGCGTCGGCCAGCATAGCAGCATTTCGGCTGATTGTTAATCTGTTTACAAAAAAGCAACATCCGCGCGTTAATTAGCAGATTTATCTGGCTGTTGAGCGGGATCACATAAAAAAAGCAGGCAACCGGTGCCTGCTTTTGATCAGTGCAGAGAGAAAGATTAGCGATCGACCATGCTGAATTCGTTGGCGGTGTAGCGCTCGCCTTGAATATTTTTCGCATCAAACAGCGCATCCAGCGCCGTGATATCCGTTGCTTGCAACACCAATGACGCCGCAGCACAGTTTTGTTCCAGGTTGACAATTTTGCTGGCACCTGGAATCGGCACAATATCATCACCTTTCGCCAGTACCCATGCCAGCGCCAACTGTGCCGCCGTAGCGTCATAACCTGCAGCCATCTCTGATAACTGGTTCACCAACTTTTGGTTATGTGCCTGTGCATCCTGCTGGAAACGCGGTAATCCGCGACGAAAATCATTCTCTGCCAACGTGGCTGCGGCCGGGAATTTTCCGGTGAGGAAGCCACGACCCAGCGGGCTATAAGGTACAAATCCAATATTGAGTTCACGGCAGGTGGCGAGGATCTCTTCTTCCGGATCGCGTGTCCACAGCGAATATTCACTCTGCAAAGCCGAAATAGGATGCACTGACTGTGCCCGACGCAACGTGGCAGAGGAGACTTCGGACAATCCGAGATATTTCACTTTGCCTTCCCGCACCAGGTCGGCCATCACACCGACAACGTCTTCAATCGGCACGGCGGGATCAATACGGTGCTGGTACAGCAGTTCAATGGTTTCAACTCCGAGTCGCTGTAACGATCCTTCCACTGCACGGCGAATATGCGCCGGTTGGCTGTTTGCTCCGGTAATGCGCTCCCAGCCCTCTCCCTGCTCAGTAATGCGAAAACCAAATTTGGTCGCCACTTTAATATCGTGACGTCCCTTAATCGCTTTCGCCAGCAGTGTCTCATTGGTGAAAGGACCGTAAACTTCTGCGGTATCGAGGAAATTCACCCCCAGCTCAAACGCCCTTGCCAGTGTATCCAGCGCTTGTTTTTCATCATTTTGCCCATAGGCGAAACTCATGCCCATGCAGCCCAAACCCAGTGCTGAAACTTTTAATCCCTGATTGCCCAATTGACGCTGTTGCATTGTTCCATCCTCTTTGCTTTCGGTGTTAATGTTATAAACCTCAGTAATCACCACAACAATTGCGCTAATTTCGTTGATTTAGTGAGTAAAACTCAGCAATGAATAAATACCCAGCCACCCTGCAGGAACTGGAGATGTTTGCCGCAATTGCGCAGCATCTCAGCTTTCGCAAAGCCGCCGAGGAGCGCAACGTCACGCCCTCCAGCTTGAGCCATGCCATGCGCCATTTTGAAGCGCGCCTGGGCGTTCGCTTACTCACGCGCACCACGCGCAAAGTCGCGCTGACGACAGCAGGTGAGCGCTTTTTGCTGCGCATTCAGCCCGCGTTAGCCGATTTGTCGCAGGCGGTGGATGAGTTGAATAACTGGCGTGAAGAACCGGGCGGGATACTGCGTATCAGTATGCCGCGATCAGCAGAAGCGCTGTTCTTCCCGTCTTTGATACTGCCGTTTGTGCAACGCTATCCCGAGATTACGCTGGAGATCGACAGCAATGACGCGTTGGTCGATATCGTGGAAGCGGGCTTTGATGCCGGTGTACGCTATGGTGATGTGCTGGCGCAGGACATGATCGCCGTGCCCTTTGGCCACCCCATGCGCGCGCTGGCCGTCGCCAGCCCGGATTTCCTTGCTCAGCATGGCATCCCCCAATCCCCTGCCGAGTTATTACACTTCCCCTGCATTGAGCGACGCTTTCCCAGCGGGCGGCGTTATCGTTGGGAATTTTGGCAGGACGGCCGTAAACAGGAAGTCGCGGTAAAAGGCTCGCTGGTACTGGACAATAATGATCGCATTCTACAGGCAGCACAGGCTGGATTGGGCATCGCCTTTCTGCATCAGGATGCCGTCAATAATGCGCTGGCGAGTGGAGAGTTAACTGAGATTCTCGCTGAATATACGCAAGTTGAAGAGGGATTCTGGCTTTACTACCCCAGCAGGAAATATATTTCAGCGCCACTCAGGCATTTTATCGACTGGATAAAAAATAACGAAAACATATTAAGGTAAATATTTAAAAAACAAATAACAGAAACTACTAACAATGAAGTAATAAATTAAAAATAAACAAAATGGATGCGTGAAATATAAATAAAATCGCGTAGACTGCCTGCGGGCGCTTGAGGCAATCTGCCTTAAGCTTAGTGAATTTGAGGTAGGTTGTGGAGAGTTTGCTCGCAGAGTCAATGTTAATTAACCCTGCGAGCGAGCCGACTACCCTACACCTGAGAAATGTCAGGGTAGTCGCTCGCTTGTGCTAATGCAAGAGGTAAGTGACTATGAAGTCGAAATTCAGCACGCTGATGATCAGCGGGCTTATGTTATTAGGTTTATGTCTGATAACCCGTAGTTCGTTGTGTGAGTTACGGGTTAAGATCTTCACTGCTGAATTATCTGCTGTAATGGCTTGCGAAGTTAAACAGTAACACTTCATTAGCAGGGGTTCGCCCCTGCTATTCCGGCATGACAACGTGTTAGCTCACGCGCCTTTTTTACCAGTTTATTTAAAATGTTTTAATAATAAAAAACGGCTCCATTAAGGAGCCGTTTTTCTATTTATCGCGAAAACTTATTTCTTTTTCGCTTTCGGGTTTGGCAGGTCAGTAATGCTACCTTCAAACACTTCAGCCGCCAGGCCAACAGACTCATGCAGCGTTGGGTGGGCATGAATGGTCAGTGCGATGTCTTCTGCATCACAGCCCATTTCGATCGCCAGACCGATCTCACCCAACAGCTCGCCGCCGTTGGTGCCGACAATTGCACCACCGATCACACGGTGAGTCTCTTTGTCGAAGATCAGTTTGGTCATGCCATCTGCACAGTCAGAAGCAATCGCACGGCCAGAGGCTGCCCACGGGAAGGTGGACACTTCGTAGCTGATGCCTTTCTCTTTGGCTTCTTTCTCGGTCAAACCTACCCATGCAACTTCTGGCTCGGTGTACGCGATAGAAGGAATCACTTTCGGGTCGAAGTAGTGCTTCAGACCAGAGATAACTTCTGCCGCCACGTGGCCTTCGTGCACACCTTTGTGCGCCAGCATTGGCTGACCTACGATATCGCCGATTGCAAAGATGTGGGGCACGTTAGTGCGCAACTGCTTGTCGACACGGATGAAACCGCGATCGTCCACTTCAACGCCCGCTTTACCCGCATCCAGGCCTTTACCGTTTGGTACACGACCAATGGCCACCAGCACGGCGTCGTAACGCTGCGCTTCTGCAGGGGCTTTTTTACCTTCCATTGATACGTAGATACCATCATCTTTCGCTTCAACAGCGGTGACTTTGGTTTCCAGCATCAGGTTGAATTTCTTGCTGATACGCTTAGTGAACACCTTCACTACGTCTTTATCAGCAGCAGGGATAACCTGGTCGAACATCTCAACCACGTCGATCTCTGAACCCAGCGCATGGTAAACGGTGCCCATCTCCAGGCCGATAATCCCACCACCCATCACCAGCAGACGCTTAGGTACTTCTTTCAGTTCCAGCGCGTCAGTTGAATCCCATACACGTGGATCGTTATGTGGGATGAATGGCAGTTCGATTGGACGTGAACCTGCGGCAATAATTGCGTTGTCGAAGTTGATGGTGGTTGCGCCACCCTCACCTTCCACCACCAGCGTATTAGCACCGGTGAATTTACCCAGACCGGTAACCACTTTCACTTTACGGCCTTTGGCCATACCGGCCAGACCGCCAGTCAGTTGGGTGATAACCTTCTCTTTCCAGGAACGAATTTTGTTAATGTCAGTTTGCGGCTGGCCAAACACGATACCGTGCTCTTCCAGCGCTTTCGCTTCTTCAATCACTTTCGCAACGTGCAGCAGCGCTTTTGACGGGATACAGCCGACGTTCAGACAAACACCACCGAGGGTGCTGTAACGCTCAACGATTACGGTTTCCAGACCTAAATCAGCGCAACGGAAGGCTGCAGAGTAACCTGCAGGACCTGCCCCAAGTACCACGACTTGAGTTTTAATCTCTGTACTCATCATGACCTCTTATTAGATTGCCGGCGGTCAAAAGCGAGCCCGTCCCAGGCTCCGCATGCCCTTTATCCACCGGGACATTTCACCGCAAGAGTTTACAGAATTGTTAATAAACTGCCAACCGCGGCAACTCTGAATGCTTACAACAAGGCCGGCATTTGCCGGCCTTGGTTAACTTCACATCACCAGACGGCGAATGTCGGACAGTGTGTTATTGATGATGGTGATAAAGCGCGCACCATCTGCACCGTCGATCACGCGGTGGTCGAAGGAGAGTGAGATTGGCATCATCAGACGCGGTTCAAACTCTTTACCGTTCCACACCGGCTCCATCGCTGACTTGGAAACACCGAGGATAGCCACTTCCGGCGCGTTAACAATTGGCGCAAAGTGCGTGGTACCCAAGCCACCCAGGCTGGAGATGGTGAAGCAACCGCCCTGCATATCGCTGGCGGTCAGCTTGCCATCACGCGCTTTCTTAGAAATCGCCATCAGTTCACGCGACAGTTCAGTGATGCCTTTCTTATTCACATCTTTGAACACTGGAACCACCAGACCGTTTGGCGTATCCACCGCCACACCGATGTTGATGTATTTCTTCAGCGTCAGTTTCTGTGCATCTTCAGACAGAGAACTGTTGAAACGTGGCATCTGCTCTAGCGCGGCAGCAACGGCTTTCATGATGAACACCACCGGGGTGAACTTCACATCCAGCTTACGTTTTTCCGCTTCAGCGTTCTGCTGCTTACGGAATGCTTCCAGATCGGTGATATCGGTCTTATCGAAGTGCGTAACGTGCGGGATAACCACCCAGTTACGGCTCAGGTTAGCACCTGAGATTTTCTGGATACGGCCCAGTTCCACTTCTTCAACTTCACCGAACTTGCTGAAATCGACTTTCGGCCAAGGCAGCAAGCCTGGCAGGCTTCCGCCACTTGCCGCTGCAGCCGGGGCTGCTTCAGCACGTTTCACCGCATCTTTCACGTAAGACTGCACGTCTTCTTTCAGAATGCGACCTTTACGGCCAGTGCCTTTGACTTTCGCCAGGTTAACACCGAACTCGCGTGCCAGACGACGAATCACTGGCGTGGCGTGCACGTAAGCATCGTTCTCAGCAAACTCGCCTTTAGCGTCAGCTTTAGGCGCTGGAGCCGCAGCAGGTTTCGCCGCTGCCGGTGCTGGAGCCGCTTCCTGTTTCGCCGCAGGTGCCGCAGCAGCAGGCGCAGCGCCTTCTACTTCAAATACCATGATCAGTGAACCGGTGCTGACTTTGTCGCCCGTGGACACTTTCAACTCTTTCACGGTACCGGCGAATGGCGCAGGCACTTCCATCGATGCTTTGTCGCCTTCAACCACGATCAGTGACTGTTCAGCGGTGACTTTGTCGCCTACTTTTACCAGCACTTCAGTGACTTCAACTTCATCGCCGCCGATGTCAGGCACATTCACGTCTTTCGCACCACCCGCAGCTGCAGGGGCTGCAGCTGGAGCCGCTTCCTGCTTCGCTGCTGGAGCGGCAGCCGGAGCGGCACCTTCCGCTTCGAAGATCATGATCAGCGAACCGGTATTCACTTTATCGCCAGTGGTGATTTGATCTCTTTCACCACGCCCGCGAACGGTGCAGGCACTTCCATTGAAGCCTTGTCGCCTTCAACGGTGATCAGTGATTGTTCCGCTTCAACTTTGTCGCCAACTTTCACCAGGATCTCAGTGACTTCAACTTCATCACCGCCGATGTCAGGCACGTTGACTTCTTTGCTGACCGCAGCAGCAGCCGGGGCTGGCGCCGCTTCGGCTTTTTTCTCTTCTGCTGCCGGTGCAGCCGCCGCGTCTTCTGCGTCGAAGATCATGATCAGTGAACCGGTATTCACTTTGTCACCGGTGGCGATCTTGATCTCTTTCACTACGCCAGCCTTCGGCGAAGGGACTTCCATTGAGGCTTTATCGCCTTCCACGGTGATGAGCGACTGTTCAGCTTCAACTTTGTCGCCTACCTTCACCAGGATTTCGGTGACTTCAACTTCGTCTGACCCGATATCTGGTACGTTAATTTCGATAGCCATTACTCTCTTACCTCTTAAGCCAGACGCGGGTTAACTTTATCGGCATCGATATTGAACTTAGTGATCGCATCCGCCACCACTTTCTTATCGATTTCGCCGCGTTTAGCCAGTTCACCCAGTGCAGCAACCACCACGTATGATGCATCCACTTCGAAGTGGTGACGCAGGTTTTCACGGCTGTCAGAACGACCGAAGCCATCCGTACCCAGTACGCGATAGTCGCTGGCTGGAACGTAGCTGCGAACCTGTTCTGCGAACAGCTTCATGTAGTCGGTTGAGGCCACTGCAGGCGCTTCGTTCATCACCTGAGCGATGTAAGGAACGCGCGGTGCTTCAGTCGGATGCAGCATGTTCCAGCGTTCACAATCCTGGCCATCACGTGCCAGTTCAGTGAAAGAGGTGACGCTATACACATCAGAACCGATGCCGTAGTCGTTAGCCAGAATCTGTGCCGCTTCACGCACGTGACGCAGGATAGAACCTGAACCCAGCAGCTGCACTTTACCTTTGCTACCTGCTACCGTTTCCAGCTTGTAGATACCCTTACGGATACCCTCTTCCGCACCCTGCGGCATCGCAGGCATGTGGTAGTTTTCGTTCAGCGTGGTGATGTAGTAGTAGATGTTTTCCTGCGCTTCGCCATACATACGCACCAGGCCATCCTGCATGATGACAGCCACTTCGTACGCGTAAGACGGATCGTAAGAGATACAGTTCGGGATAGTCAGCGACTGAATGTGGCTGTGGCCATCTTCATGCTGCAGACCTTCGCCGTTCAGAGTCGTACGACCAGAGGTACCGCCAACCAGGAAGCCGCGTGCCTGTTGGTCGCCCGCCAGCCACATCAGATCGCCGATACGCTGGAAGCCGAACATCGAGTAATAGATGTAGAACGGAATCATCGGCAGGTTGTTGGTGCTGTAAGAGGTCGCCGCCGCCAGCCAGGATGAACCTGCGCCCAGCTCGTTGATCCCTTCCTGCAGAATCTGGCCTTTCTCGTCTTCTTTATAGTAAGCAACCTGCTCACGGTCCTGCGGGGTGTACTGCTGGCCGTTCGGGCTGTAGATACCAATCTGACGGAAGAGACCTTCCATACCGAAGGTACGCGCTTCATCCGCAAGGATTGGCACCAGACGATCTTTGATCGACTTGTTCTTCAGCATCACGTTCAACGCACGCACGAAGGCGATGGTGGTCGAGATCTCTTTGTTCTGCTCTTCCAGCAGCGGCTTGAACTCTTCCAGCGTCGGCATCTCCAGCTTCTCGCTGAATTCCGCCTGACGCGTTGGCAGATAGCCACCCAGCTTCTCGCGCTGACCGTGCAGATAGTTGTACTCGTCGGAGCCTTTCTCGAAGGTGACGTACGGCAGGGATTCGATCTTATCGTCAGCCACTGGCACATTGAAGCGATCACGGATGTAGCGAACGCCATCCATGTTCATCTTCTTCACCTGGTGCGCGATGTTTTTACCTTCCGCGGTGTCACCCATACCATAACCTTTGATGGTATGTGCCAGGATCAGGGTCGGCTGACCTTTGGTGTCCTGCGCTTTTTTCAGTGCTGCGTAGATTTTCTTCGGATCGTGACCGCCACGGTTCAGGGCGAAGATCTCTTCGTCTGACCAGTCTTTTACCAGCGCAGCCGTTTCCGGATATTTACCGAAGAAGTGTTCACGCACGTATGCGCCATCACGGGATTTGAAGGTCTGGTAGTCGCCATCAACGGTTTCGTTCATCAGCTGGATCAGCTTGCCGCTGGTGTCCTGCTTCAGCAGTTCATCCCAACGCGCGCCCCAGATCACTTTGATCACGTTCCAGCCTGCACCCGCGAAGATGCCTTCCAGCTCGTTGATGATCTTACCGTTACCGGTGACCGGACCATCCAGACGCTGCAGGTTACAGTTGATGATGAACACCAGGTTGTCCAGCTTCTCACGGGTGGCGATGGTGATCGCACCTTTAGATTCTGGCTCATCCATTTCACCGTCACCCAGGAAGGCATAAACGGTCTGGTTTGAGGTGTCTTTCAGGCCACGGTGTTCCAGATACTTCAGGAACTTCGCCTGATAGATCGCATTCAACGGACCCAGACCCATTGATACGGTCGGGAACTGCCAGAAATCTGGCATCAGTTTCGGGTGCGGGTAAGAAGACAGACCTTTACCGTGAACTTCCTGACGGAAGTTGTTCATCTGCTCTTCGGTCAGACGGCCTTCAAGGAAAGCACGTGAGTAGATGCCCGGAGAAATGTGACCCTGGAAGTAAACCAGATCGCCGCCGTCTTTATCACTGCGCGCACGGAAGAAGTGGTTAAAACACACTTCATAAATGGTGGCAGAAGACTGGAAAGATGAGAGGTGACCGCCCAGCTCCAGATCTTTCTTCGACGCACGCAGCACCGACATGATGGCGTTCCAGCGAATTGCGGAACGGATACGACGTTCAAGAGAGGTGTTGCCCGGATAGTCCGGTTCATCTTCAACAGCAATAGAGTTGATGTAGTTGCTGATAGCAGAAGCACCGCCAGCGACTTTAACACCACCTTTGCGTGCTGTGTTCAGTACCTGATCAAGCAGATACTGCGCGCGCTCAACACCTTCTTCACGGATGACCGATTCGATCGCCTGTAGCCAGTCACGAGTTTCGATCGGATCCACGTCATTCTGTAAACGTTCTGACATGGGGTGTGTTCCTTATCTGTGTCTAATACGTTGAATTATCAGGAGCCTGTCTGCTTGTGCTTTGCTTCTTATTCACAGCACAAGAAGACAGGTCCGTCGTTTGTTTTCCGCACGTTCGTTGCCGTGCGTTATTCCTTACGTTGCTGTAAACGACGCAGGGAGCGTTCACGACGACTCTGCTCCCGACTTCTGTCCAGCAAGATTTCCTCAATGAACGCCAGGTGACGATGAGATGCCTCGCGTGCTTGTTCTGGCTCACGAGCCACAATCGCCTCAAAAATACTGGCGCGGTGACCACTCACTTTCGCCAGCATTTCCCGGCGAGCGTAGAGCAATTCAAAATTCTGGCGAACGTTTTGTTCCAGCATAGGGCCCATAGAGCGCAGCAAATGTAACAGCACCACATTATGAGCGGCTTCTGTGACAGCGATCTGATACTTCATCACTGCATCGGCCTCGGCATCCAGATCGCCACTGTCCTGTGCCTGCTGGATATGAACATGGCAGTCACGGATGCGCTGCAAATCTTCATCTGTGCCACGCAGCGCGGCGTAATACGCAGCCACGCCTTCCAGTGCGTGACGGGTTTCCAACAGGTCAAACTGAGATTCTGGATGCTCAGCAAGCAGACTGACCAGCGGGTCACTCATGCTCTGCCAGAGATTCGTTTGCACGAAGGTACCACCGCCCTGACGGCGCAGCAGCAGGCCTTTGGCTTCAAGGCTCTGGATCGCTTCGCGCAGGGATGGACGTGAGACATCGAACTGTTTCGCCAGTTCGCGTTCGGGGAGCAGCTTTTCACCCGGCTGAAGTGTCCCCTCCATAATGAGGGACTCCAGCTGTTGCTCAATCGCATCGGAGAGCTTGGGTTGGCGAATTTTACTGTAAGCCATCTTCCCTTCTTATCAGCCAAACGTCCGGAGTAAATTGGTAATACCAATTGAAAAATAGTGCCCGTAAAGTAACAAAGTATTCACCTTGTGTCTATATGGCCCCCATCACACTTCAAGGGTATATCGCTGTTGCCGCACGCTAACTCACCGTGTTAAAGGCATAAATTTGCCTGCAAAGTGAATTGTTAACAGATTTCACTTTTACTAAACCTTACACAGGGTTAGCCGATTCAGCGTCGCTAAACCATAAGGCAAAGCTATTCGTGTTTATTGTTTATTCATGTCAGAAATATCTTGGCTGCTCCACAGAGGATACTGCTGCTTTTTCAGCCATCTCTCAGCACAAAAAGCAAAAGCAGGTGCAAAGCGGCGCGCTTATCACTATTCTGGACGCCATGGTAGCCGGGACATGCACACAGCACGCCAGATACCGTAAAGAAAAGAATACATTAGGTAAAAACAGCCTTACAGTGCGCGCACTGCAGGTGCACAATAACAACATCACGAGGTTTGTATGGAACAACAGCATGGCGAGTCGCTGCATCGCGGCCTGAAAAATCGCCATATTCAGCTTATTGCGCTGGGCGGTGCCGTGGGTACCGGTCTGTTTCTGGGCAGCGCATCAGTGATTAAATCGGCCGGCCCGGCCGTGATTCTGGGTTATGCCATTGCCGGTTTTATTGCCTTTCTGATTATGCGCCAGCTGGGCGAAATGGTCGTAGAAGAGCCGGTTGCCGGTAGCTTCAGCCACTTCGCTTATAAGTACTGGGGCAACTTCGCCGGTTTCGCCTCTGGCTGGAACTACTGGGTGCTGTATGTGCTGGTTGCCATGGCCGAGTTAAGCGCCGTCGGTAAATACATTCAGTTCTGGTATCCCGAATTTCCCACCTGGGCCAGTGCCGCCATCTTCTTCGTGGTGATTAACGCCATTAACCTGACCAACGTTAAAGTGTTTGGTGAGATGGAGTTCTGGTTCGCCATTATTAAAGTTGTGGCAGTTGTCGGCATGATCCTGTTCGGTGCCTGGTTACTGTTTGGCGGTCACGCCGGTCCACAAGCCACCGTTCGCAACCTGTGGGAACAGGGCGGCTTTATGCCAAATGGCTGGTCTGGACTGGTGATGATGATGGCCATCATCATGTTCTCCTTCGGTGGTCTTGAACTGGTCGGTATCACGGCGGCAGAAGCGGATAATCCTCAGGAGAGCATTCCTAAAGCCACCAACCAAGTGCTGTGGCGTATTCTGATCTTCTACATCGGTTCACTGGCTGTTTTGCTTTCACTGCTGCCATGGACGCGTGTAACGGCAGACACCAGCCCGTTCGTGCTGATCTTCCATGAACTGGGTGATGCGCTGGTCGCCAACGCGCTGAACGTGGTGATTCTGACGGCTGCGCTGTCGGTCTATAACAGCTGCGTATACTGCAACAGCCGAATGTTGTTCGGCTTAGCACAGCAGGGTAACGCCCCGAAAGCGCTGTTAAACGTTGACCGTCGCGGCGTACCGGTAGCCACTATTATGGTCTCCGCGGTGGCAACCGCTTTGTGTGTACTGATCAACTACCTGATGCCAGGTGAAGCCTTTGGCCTGTTGATGTCGCTGGTGGTGTCTGCGCTGGTGATCAACTGGGCAATGATCAGCCTCGCTCATATGAAATTCCGTAAGAAGAAAGACCAACAAGGTGTGACCACGCGCTTTAAAGCGGTGCTCTATCCGCTGGGGAACTGGATCTGCTTGCTGTTTTTGGCGGCAGTACTGGTCATCATGGTCATGACCCCAGGTATGGCGATCTCTGTCTGGCTGATTCCGGTCTGGCTGGTGATCCTGGCTGTGGGTTACGCCATCAAGAATAAAGTACAAAAAGCCTAATGTTTGTCTCTGCCCGGTGTCCCGTCACCGGGCAGTTCTTCTGATCTGCCTCACACTTTTCTCCGCCCACCTGTTTTGTCCATCTACGTAACCAAATCCTCCCCAGCATGTTACTGATTTAACGCTAATAATTTCGTCTCACCTTGCAGATGGAGACGAACAATGAAAGGAGCCGCCCTCTCGTTCAGGGAGAAACTGGGATATGGCATGGGCGATGCCGGATGCAACATGATCGGCGGTGCCATCATGCTGTTCCTTAACTATTTCTACACCGACGTGTTTGGCCTCGCCCCGGCGCTGGTCGGCACCCTTCTGCTTTCTGTGCGCGTGCTGGATGCGGTGACCGACCCCATCATGGGTGCGATAGCGGACCGCACACAAAGCCGCTGGGGCCGTTTCCGCCCGTGGCTGTTATGGGTGTCAGTACCCTATGTCCTGTTCAGCGTCCTGATGTTCACCACACCGGACTGGAGCTACGAAAATAAAGTCATCTGGGCATTTGTCACCTACTTCCTGATGTCGCTCACCTACACGGCAATCAACATCCCCTACTGCTCTCTGGGCGGGGTAATCACTAACGATCCGCGTGAACGCGTCTCTTGTCAGTCCTATCGGTTTGTCATGGTGGGTGTGGCCACACTGATCCTGTCACTCTCCATTTTGCCCATGGCCGAGTGGTTCGGAGGGGACAACAAAGCGCGCGGCTATCAAATGGCGATGAGCGTGCTGGCACTGATTGGCCTGGCCATGTTCCTGTTCTGTTTTGCCACCGTGCGCGAGCGTATTCGCCCGGCAGTGCCGAATAATGATGACCTGAAAAAAGATCTGCGCGACGTATGGAAGAACGACCAATGGGTACGCATTTTGCTGCTGACCTTCTGTAACGTTTGCCCCGGTTTTATCCGCATGGCGGCCACCATGTACTACGTCATTTGGGTGATGGGACAATCCACACACTTCGCTACGCTGTTTATCAGCCTGGGCGTGGTGGGCATGATGTTAGGCAGTACGCTGGCAAAAATCCTTACCGACCGCTGGTGCAAACTGAAGGTGTTTTTTTGGATCAATATCGCGCTGGCGCTGTTTTCCTGTGGCTTTTATTGGATTGATCCACTGGCAACCGTTGCGGTGGTCATCGCCTACTTCCTGCTGAATATCCTGCATCAGATCCCATCTCCGCTGCACTGGTCATTGATGGCGGACGTTGATGATTATGGCGAATGGAAAACCGGTAAACGCATCACGGGCATGAGTTTCTCTGGCAACCTCTTTTTCCTGAAAGTGGGGCTGGCGGTGGCAGGTGCGATGGTCGGTTTCTTGCTCTCCATTTATGGCTATGACGCTGGGGCGAAGCAGCAATCACCGACCGCCATTAACGGCATTGTACTGCTGTTCACTGTGATTCCCGGTGTCGGCTATCTCATCACCGCAGGAGTCGTGCGCTTGCTGAAAGTTGATCGTCAACTGATGCGCACCATTCAGGATGACCTTGCACTTCGGCGTGCAAGCCATCGTGAACCCTCTCAAGCCACACCGTCTGCCACCTCACTTCCAGGAGAGATCAAATGAACTGGCCAAATCCCTTTATTACCCAACGCGCCGATCCCTTTATTCTGCGTCATGGTCAAGGCTACTATTTTGTCGCCTCGGTGCCGCAGTATGACCGCCTGGAAATTCGCTATGCAGAGACGTTAGCGGACCTGATTGAGGCAGAAGCGGTAACGGTATGGCACAAACCCGATACCGGGCCTTTTAGTGCACTGATCTGGGCGCCTGAGCTCCATCATATTAATGGGCAGTGGGTGATCTATTTTGCCGCAGCTCCCACACGCGACATTAAAGACGGGTTGTTTCAACATCGTATGTACGCGCTGGTGTGTGATGACAGCGATCCGCTCTCGGGCCGCTGGCAGCCCGCGCGTCGCGTGTTTACTCCCCTCGACTCCTTCTCTCTTGATGCTACACATTTCGTGCATCAAGGCAAAAACTGGTATCTGTGGGCGCAAAAAGATCCCGCGATCCCCGGTAATTCCAACCTCTATCTGGCGGAATTACTCAACCCCTGGACCTTAAAAAGCGCCCCCGTGATGCTAAGCCGGCCAGAGTATCAGTGGGAGTGCGCAGGATTTAGCGTCAATGAAGGCCCAGCAGCTATCCGCCATGGCGATCGCTTGTTTGTGACCTACTCTGCCAGCGCGACCGATGAAAATTACTGTCTTGGCATGTTGAGTATTGATGCGCTGGCCGATCCGCTCGACAACAGCGCATGGCAGAAATCAGCGCGTCCAGTCTTCACCACCAGCTGGGAAAATCAGCAATATGGACCGGGGCATAATAGTTTTACAGTTGATGAGCAAGGAAGAGATGTGTTGGTGTATCACGCACGGAACTACACCGAAATTGAGGGCGATCCGTTATGGGATCCGAACCGCCATACGCGTTTGAAGTACCTGGAATGGCGCGAAGACGGCACACCGGATTTTGGCGTGCCGCCAGCCGATCACACCAGCGTGCCGTAAATCGTCAACAGTGCCACGACCACAACCAGTACCAGAGAAATACGCTTTGCCAACGCCACGGCGACACGTGGCGTTTCAACTTTGTCCATGTGCGGATCGCGTGCCAGTGAGAACTGCGCCAGGCTGGTCAGCACTTGATATTGCGAGCGATGGCGATCGCTCAACGAAGCGAACCACGCTGGCAATGCCCGTTCACCATGACCAAGTAACGCATAAGCCACGCCTGCCAGGCGTACCGGGATCCAGTCCAGCACATGCAGGACGCGATCGACGCCTGACTGCGCGCGCTCAAGTGGCGAGTGATGTTTCGCCAGCCAGGTCTGCCAGGCGCGCAGAAAAGCATATCCCACCAGCAGAACCGGGCCGTATGGCCCACCGACCACAAACCAAAACAGCGGAGCAAGGTAGAAACGGAAGTTAATCCAGATCAACGCATTCTGCAGTTCACGCAAGAATTCACGCTCACTGCACTCAACGGGCACGCCATGAATCAGCGTCAGTTCGGCAGCCATGGCCTGATGCGCCGCTTCATCGTCATGGCTCGCCGCTTTCAGGTAGCTGTGATAATGCAAACGCACCGAGCCCGCGCCGATGCACAGCAGCCCAACCACAATCCAGAAAGCCAGTTGCGCCACGCCAAACAGAATGCCTTTGAGGCTCCAGACCAACAGCCAGACAATCAGCATGGCAACGAGGGTCATCAATAACGTGCGCAACAGCGAGAAGCGCTGGCGTCCATGGAACAGCGGTTCCAACCGATGATCCAGTTGCCAGTGCTCACCCAATTTAAAAAGGCGCTCCCAACCTAAAACTAATAACAAGCTAAACAACGTCATACCTGCTCCTGCGGTTTCAAGGATTCTCCTGCCTGATAGCATCTTTATAGCGCATCCAGTCAAAAGCGGGACCGGGATCGGTTTTACGCTGCGGTGCGATATCACTGTGACCGGTAATACGATCCAGCGTCAGCGGATAATGCTGAAGCAGCAAGGCACTAACCTGCTGCAAAGTATCATATTGTGCATCGGTATAGGGCAGCGTATCAGTACCTTCAAGCTCTATACCCATCGAAAAATCATTACAGTTTTCTCGACCTTCAAACTGCGAAACGCCAGCATGCCAGGCGCGCTGGTCGAAAGAGACGTACTGCACCAGTTCACCATCACGGCGAATCAGGCAGTGTGCCGCCACGCGTAAATGGGCGATATCGGCAAAATAGGGGTGAGCATCCGGGGGTAAGGTCCCGGTAAACAATTGATCAATCCACGGACCGCCAAATTCGCCAGGTGGCAAACTGATATTATGGATGATTAACAGCGACGGAATTTCGCTTTCCGGACGCTGATTGAAGTGCGGTGAGGGCACTTTGCGCGCGCTGGTGATCCAGCCATCTTCCAGTTTCATGCCTACAATCCTTAGCCAAACTTTGCCGAGAATACCATGATTCCCCCTGCACGCTTGCGACATAATGCGCAGGCGCGCCCGTGTTAAGGATACTAAACATTTCATTCGGCGGTGTCTGGCATTAGTCAATAAATCAGGCTAAGGTGGACGCACAAAATTCCGACTAGTGGAGTGGCATCACCATGGCATCGCGTCGTTACGATCCCGATCATCGTCGTCAGGAACTGATTAAACGTATCGAACAGGACATCCCGGAAGCCGTAGCCCGCGCGCTTCAAGAAGATTTAGGTGGCGAAGTCGATGCCGATCGTGACATCACCGCCTTGCTCTTGCCTGAAGATAAGCTGGCTGAAGCGCAGATCATTACGCGCGAAGCCGGTGTTTTCTGTGGTAAACGTTGGGTCGAGGAAGTCTTTATCCAGCTGGGTAATAAAGTCACTCCCATCTGGCATGTCGAGGACGGTCAAAATGTGGTCGCTGACCAACTGCTGTTTGAATTACACGGCCCGGCGCGTTTGCTGTTAACCGCAGAGCGTACCGCACTGAATTTCGTGCAAACCCTGTCCGGCGTGGCGACAGAGGTCAGTCGTTATGTTGCGCTACTGGACGGTAGCGAAACCCATTTGCTGGATACGCGCAAAACCTTGCCAGGCCTGCGCACTGCATTGAAATATGCCGTGCTCTGCGGTGGTGGCAACAATCACCGCCTCGGCCTTTCTGATGCATTCCTGATCAAAGAAAATCACATTATTGCCAGCGGCTCTGTGCGCAAAGCGGTTGAGAAAGCGCTGTGGCTGGAGCCCGATGTGCCGGTGGAGGTGGAAGTAGAGAGCCTGCAGGAATTACAGGATGCGCTTGATGCCGGCGCCGATATTATCATGCTCGATAATTTCAGCTTTGAGATGATGCATGAAGCCGTGGCACTTACTGCGAAACGGGCTTTGCTTGAGGTTTCTGGCAATGTCACCGAAACCACCCTGCCGCAGATTGCCAAAACAGGCGTTGATTTCGTCTCTGTGGGCGCGCTGACCAAACATGTTCGCGCCCTTGACCTCTCCATGCGCTTCCGCGAACACGGATAACCTCGCGGCCGCCGCCGTACTCCAGTGCGGCGGTTTGTGCACTCTCCCCCATTTACCGCGAAACCTTGTGCAACAACCTCGATTTAACGCGTAACGTTTTCCACTTCGTCACAGTCCTGCTTTCGCTGCCCACCGTCGTTTCCTACCTTAGCCGCTCCACAACAAGGAGCCTGACGATGGAAAGACAACGGGGTTTTACCCTGATCGAATTAATGATTGTGATTGGCATTGTGGCCATTCTTAGCGCAATCGGCCTGCCCAGCTATCAAAACTACCTGCAACGCGCGGCACTCACCGACATGCTGCAAACCATGGTGCCCTATAAAACTGCGGTGG